>JAUVTO010000042.1 GCA_030601485.1 Desulfobacterales bacterium
TACGAGCCGGAAGCCGGCCTGTAAGCCCTACGGGCTGGAAGCGGAGCTGGAGGCCGGCTTGTCCGGGTTAGGTATTGGCTTGTTTTTTTACTAATTTGACAGCTTCTTGTCTTTAATGGTAATCCCCATAGCTTTTAACTGTTCACGAATTTTATCGGCAAGACCCCAGTTTTTCTCCAACCTGGCTTTATCTCTTTGTTTGATCAGGCGCTCAACCTCAGGGTCATGAAATTCATCTTGAAAATCAAATATTTTCAGCACCGAATCTATATTTCGAAACACATCCGTAATTTTCAAAGCGCCGTCCGGATCTATTCTGTTTTCCAGGGTCAGAATGTTTATCTTCTTTACAATTTTAAATATCGAGGCCATGGCGGCCGATATATTCAGGTCATCATCCATGGCGCTGACAAAACCGTGCTTTATGTCGTATAAAAGCTGGTCCATCTCAGGATAAGAAGAAGCTCCCGATTTTACATGAAACAGGGAATAGATACAGGCATCCAGCCTTTTTAGGGAACGTTTGGCATCCTCAAGTCTTGTCTTTGAAAAAACGACGGGTTTTCTGTAATGTACGGAAAGCAGCCAGTACCTGATTTCCCTGCCGGAATATCCCATGTCTGCCAGATCCGAAAGGGTAGTCAGTTCTTCACCCTGTTCGTCTATCTTTTTACCATCCACCAGGACCCGGTCACAGTGCACCCAGTACCTTGCAAGCGGTTTTCCGGTCAGAGCACCGGCAATTGCGATTTCATTTTCGTGGTGGGGAAAAACAAGCTCGCGGCCGCTGGTGTGAATATCATAGGTTTCCCCGAGATATTTCATTGCCATGGCAACACACTGAATATGCCATGAAGGACGTACATTTCCCCAGTCGGTTTTAGTGAATATTCCTCTTTTCAGTTCAGAAAGTCTGGATCTTTTAAAAAGCGTAAAGTCTCTTGGATTATCCTTTTCATATTCATCGAGGTCTACGGTGGCGCCCAGTTTTATCTTGTTGATATCGATGCCGGACAGACTGCCATAATCGGAAAAGCGGGAAATATCGAAGTACAAAGATCTCAGTTTCTCATATGCATATCCTTTTTTCATCAGTTTTTCAGCCAACGCAACCATATCGTCAACATGTTCGCTTGTTTTAGGGTATTTGGAGGCAGGTTTAATTTCAAGGAAATCTAAATCCTTTTTAAAGGAATCGATATGTTTTGCGGTAAATTCAGATAACTCCAAACCCGCTTTTTCTGATCCGTTTATGGTCTTGTCGTCCAGATCTGTTATGTTCATGATGTGTGTGACATCATACCCCCTGTATTCCAGATAACGGTACAAAAGATCTGAAAAGACAAAACGCCTGCATTCTCCTACATGCATTCTCGCGTATGCCGTGGGCCCGCATGAATAGAGGGAAACCTTGCCGGGCAAAAGAGGTTCAAAGGGTTCCTTGATCCGGCCCAGTGTGTTGAACAGTTTCAGCCCTATTTTTTCCCGTACCGTAAAAAGCGGTGTGCTTAAGTATCGTTCACCACCGTCCGGGAATATCACAACGATCGTACCTTCAGCCATTTTTTCAGCCTGCTTTTGAGCAATAACCATGGCGGCTCCGCTGCTCATACCCACAAAAAGGCCTTCTTGTTTTGCAAGCTGCCGCGTCATTTCAAAAGCGTCTTCGTCATCGATATTTACAATTTCATCAAGGCGTTTTTTTTCAAATATTTCAGGCCGATAAGCCTCTTTCATATTTTTCAGACCCTGAATTTTATGGCCGAGATAAGGCTCAACACCGATGATCCGTATATCGGGGTTATATTCTTTCAGCCGTCTTTCAATGCCCATAAGGGTTCCACTTGTACCCAGTGTGGCAACAACCGTGGAGACCGTTCCGCCGGTCTGTTCCCAGATCTCAACGGCTGTTCCAAAATAGTGGGCCTGCCAGTTTGCGGGGTTGTTGAATTGATCCGCCATAAAATACATTTCGGGATTTTCCCTGGCCAACCGGTAAACTTCCTCAATGGCACCATCTGTCCCCAGATGTCCGGGGGTCAGTAAGATTTCCGCACCACGGGCCTTTAAGATCTTTTGCCGCTCAATGCTGGCAAGCTCGGACATGGTTAATAGAAGTTTATATCCTTTTACCGAACATACAAGAGCCAACCCAATGCCCGTGTTTCCGCTTGTGGCCTCGATCACTGTTTTATCGGGGGTAAGTTCGCCGGATTTCTCACCGTTTTCAATCATAAAAAGAGCGGCTCTGTCCTTGATGGAACCACCCGGGTTAAAATACTCAAGCTTTGCCAGGATTTTTACCCTCGGATTTGGATTAAGCTTCTTTATTTCAACAAGGGGAGTATTACCGATGGTCTCAAGAATTGAGTGGGTCATTATTAAAATACCCCGTTTTTTCGTTAGGCATTTATTGATACGGTATCGACAATTTTTTATCGATGTTAAATGGTATCGTATTTTAGAAATAAGAGTGAACTAAAGTGTGAAGTGATCTAAAGTGCCTAAAGTTAAGGAATACGGCCAATTTATATAGAAGCCGGAGCGTAGCGACTCCTTAACTTTAGCTCACTTCAAACTTTAGCTCACTTGTAACTTTTCCGGTTTATCCGGGTTAGTTATTTAAATCAATTTCAGTAGACAATATTTTTATGATTGCATTGCGAACCTGATTCTCATCCATAGATGCATCGATTGTCCTAAATCGTCCGGGCTCAAGGCGTGCAAGCTCCAGATACCCGGAGCGCACCTTGTTGTGGAATGAGAGTTTTTCTTTTTCAAATCGAGTTTCAACACTCTTCCTTGCGCCGTTTTCTATCTGTTTCCAGGCTCGTGAAAGTCCCTTTTCAGGGGGGAGATCAAGCAGAATCGTAATGTCCGGCTTTAAGTCTTCAAACAGCAATTTATGAAGTTTGTCTATTAACCCGATATCTAATCCCCTTGCAAAACCCTGATAAACTAATGTGGCGTCATAGAAACGGTCACATAGAACCGTTTTGCCCGCCGATAAAAATGGATATACGAATTCCCTGATATGCTGGGCCCGATCAGCGGTATACAAAAGAAGCTCCGTCAAAGGATACATATCCTTACTTGCGGGGTCTAAAAGAATTGCCCGTATCTTTTCCCCGATCCGGGTTCCTCCGGGCTCCCTTGTAATGACACAGTCATGCCCATTGTCTTGAAGAAACTTAACTATATGGTTTATCTGGGTCGTCTTGCCCGAACCTTCTATTCCTTCAAAGGAGATAAACATAACACTCCAATTTAAATGCCTAATTTTTAAAGTGCCTAACAGTGAGCTAAAATTTTTGGGCACTGTTTTTTCTTTAGGCACACTTTCATGTAAGTTTCAGATATTTTACTGAGACGTTACCTGATTCTTTTTCCCCTTATAAAAATGCCGTTCAAGCAATCTGTGATAAGAGGTCCAGGGCTCATTGGGATCTTCCTTAGCCATAAAATTACGGATGCCATTAACCTTTGAGTCTATCTCATCAATATAATTTAGTATAACCGCTTCAATGGTTTTAGGCGGTTCGGGTGAGCCGAATTCCCGGGTGCCATGATGGCTTATAATCATATGCTTGAGCAAAAGCATCTTTTCTTCCGGGAAATCCTTAATTTCCGATAGTTTTTCATCGATCATTTCGATCCCTATCACAATATGGTTCAGCAGACGACCCTGGTCGGTGTAGTCTATCCTGAATTGGTATTCTAATTCTTTTGTTTTGCCGATATCATGCAGCATTGCGCCTGCAATAAGAAGGTCTCTGTCGATTCCGCCGTAATGCCCGGCAATCTTTTCAGCCAGACTCACCATTGACAGGGTATGTTCCAGAAGACCTCCAATATAAGCGTGGTGCATTTTTTTTGCTGCCGGTGCGATTTTAAATTCGCGAACAAACTCTTTATCATTCCAAAATGCTTGAATAAGCTGTTTTAAATAAGCGGATTTAACGGAAGCGGTTATCTTCACGAGCCGTTCAAACATGCTCTCGATGTTTCGGGGGGTCACGGGCAAAAAATCAGCAGGATCTATTTCATCGGCGGAAAATGTTTCCATATTTTTAATAACCAGCTGCAAAGCCGCCTTATATTCATTAACATTTCCCTTAATATGTACAAAATCACCGGAAGTTACACCGGCCGTTATCTGATCCACATTATCCCATACCACACCCTTTATTGTTCCTGTTTTATCTGATAACGTCACATTTAGAAAATTATTCCCATCTTTTTTCCGGGCCAGAATTTTTTCGGACAATACAAAGATATCATCAATCAAATCCCCGGCCTTGATATCAGTTATAAACTGTTTTTTCATACTGTAACCCTTCAAGTTAAATAGGACGCAAATTTTCGCAGATATACACAGATAATAATATTATTTCTTATTTTAAAAATCTTGATAATCTGTGTTCATCTGTGTCCAAAAAAAGAAATTCATATACTATCAAATTAGTGATGAGGAGTTTAGGTGATATTCCACCGCTTAAGTTCATCAAGCATCTTGTAATCCGTCATATCGCATTTAATCGGTGTTATGGAAATAAAATTATCGTCAAGTGCGGCGCCGTCAATTTCAGGGTCTTTAAAAGTGGTATTGGAATCGTGTCCGTGCCAATAATAGATGCGGTTACGAGGATCGGTCCTCTTTTCAAGGTATTCAGAATAAAGGGCGGTTCCCTGCTTGCTTATCCGGACTCCTTCTATTTTATCCGTGGGTATATCGGGGATATTTACATTGAGGAATGTCCCGAAAGGGAGTCCTTTTTTATAAATATTCTCTGCCAGTGTCGAAGTAAAATGAGCAGCGTGATTATAGTCGGCCGCCTGACGTCCCTGTACGGAAACAGCAATTGCCGGTACGTTGTATAATGCAGCCTCTTTAGCCGCAGCAACTGTCCCGGAATAGTTGATATTAACCCCCACATTTGCACCGGGATTGATTCCTGAAATCACCATATCCGGTTTGGTATCGAGGATCTCCATAAGGCCCATCTTGACACAGTCTGCCGGTGTTCCGTTCACAGCATATCCCGTGAAACCGTTATTGATATTAACTATGTTTGTGCGAAGCGGTTGATACAGGGTAATACCATGCCCTACAGCACTTCGCTCGCGATCCGGAGCAACTACGGTTACATTGTGCCGGCGAGCAAACTTTGCATAAAGCGCCCAGAGTCCTTCTGCGTAAATTCCATCATCGTTTGTTAATAAAATATTCATTTTAAGTTATCATTTTGTAACTACATCTTGATTTTTTTGCCCAAATAACATTTATACTTGATATTTTATTCTTATTCAAGATGTTATTGACATGGATCATAAGCCATTCTGAATTTTTCATTTTAGTCGAAGTCATTTGCCCGGAATATTTTATATGAGCCATTTACAAAACTCCCGCATCTTGCTCCAAGGCTGCTTTGATCGTTGCGGCAAAGTTTCTTCCCGCTCCGAATACAAAACGTCTTTTTCTGCTTTTGCCGCTTACCCCAAAAAAAAATACGAGGTTTTGAAATCGGCTCGAATACACAAAGCTATTACCTGCCTTACACTTACCCTCTTTATCCTGGTTGCAATTTCTAATTATGCCTCGGCAGAGGGGAAATTCCCACTGCTTAAGGATGATCCCAAGGTGCCTTGGCATATTGTTGCCGATGAAATTCATTATGACGATAATTCAAATCAATATATTGCCAAAGGCAATGTAACCATAACCAAACAAGACAAAAATTTGAGCGCTGATTATGTCCGCTTTGACCAAAAAAACATGAAAGCTTTTGCAGAGGGCCATGTAATCATGACCGCAGGACAAGATATACTGACCGGAAGCCGTATGGAAATGGATTTGAATGCTGAAACGGGAACGGTATATAATGGAACGATATTCTTTCAAGAAAACCATTTTTATATAAAAGGAGACAAACTTAAAAAAGTCGGCAAGGACTCATATACTGCTGATAAAGCCAGTATCACAACCTGTGACGGTGATCGACCGGCATGGAAAATTACAGGTAGAAATCTAAAAATTACAGTAGAAGGGTACGGTTTTGTGAAGCATGCAGCACTTTGGGTAAAAAAAATACCGGTATTGTATACTCCGTTTCTTTTTTTTCCGGTAAAGTTAAAACGCCAGTCGGGTTTATTGGCGCCCCAATTTGGTTATTCAGATCGCAAAGGGGCAGAATATATTCAGCCCTTTTACTGGGCTATAAACCGAAGCTCAGATGCAACATTCTATTTAGACTATATGGCACGTCGCGGGGAAAAATTAGGACTGGAATACCGTTATGTCCTGGACGAAAAGTCAAAGGGGACCCTGATGTATGATTTTTTGAATGACAGAAAAGTAGATGACGGCTCTCCTGATTCAAGCGAAAAATGGGGGTATGAAGATGACGATGTACTACGGCCCAATTCCAACCGCTACTGGTTCAGGATGAAAAATGATCAGGCATTGCCCTTTGATTTTTCCGCAAGGCTTGACGTAGACATTGTGAGCGATCAGGACTACCTTCTTGAATTCAAAGACGGATTAACGGGCTTTAACCAAACCAATGCTTATTTTCTTGAAACCTTTGGCAGAGACCTCGATGATAATGATGACCCGGTAAGAACCAACAGCCTCAATTTAAACAGGATTTGGCCCGCATACAGCCTTAACGCCGAACTCCTCTGGTATGATAATGTCATAAGCCGTCGCTGGGAAGAAACGGACACAACTTTACAAAGACTGCCGTTTATAGAGTTCGACGGGGCAAAACAGAGGATTTTTAGTTCCTCTTTTTATTTTGATCTCGATTCTGAATACACATACTTTTACAGTGAAGATGGTGCAAGGGGTCATCGAATGGATGCGCATCCCAGGTTTTATCTTCCCTATAGGTATAAAAACTATTTCACCGTTGAACCCTCCATAGGAGTGCGGGAGACGGTCTGGCATCTTGATAAGGACGAATACAGCCCTTCTGACAAAAAAAGATTCAACAGACAAATATATGACACAAAATTAGATTTTTTTTCTGAAATCTATAACATATTCAATGTAAAAGGAAAAAGTATCGAGAAGATCAGGCATACCATAAGACCGCAGATCATCTGGGATTACATACCTGAAAAAGACCAAGATAAATATCCATTGTTTGATGAGTTAGATAGGATTGAAAAACAAAACCAGGATGAAGATCCATCGTTTGATGACATAGATAGGATTGAAAAACAAAACCTGGTTACTTATTCCATTACCAATACGTTAACGTCAAAGTCCAAAGAGGATAGAAAAAAAAAGGCGGCACATGAATTAGATAAACCCAAGGGCCATGAAAGTTATAGTCCACCCAACTATACCTATAACCGGTTCTGCCGATTCAAGCTGGAACAAAGTTACGATATTAATAAGGAAAAAGACGATCATCCCGAGCCGTTTTCTCCGATTTACGCTGAACTTGAACTTATTCCGGGAAGATATTTTTCAATAGATGCTGATGCCGAATGGTCCCATTATGACAAGGAATTTCGATCTCGCAATATCGAGTTAAACTTATGGGATAACCGCGGGGACAAACTATTTGTGGAATACAGGTACACCATCGATTCCAGTGAATCGATCTATACCGAGCTTCTTTTAAAAGTATCGGACAGGCTTTCGGCATACTCAGAATATGAACGGGATATTTACAATGGTCAAGTTATAAAGTACGGCCTGGGTTTTTTGTACGAAACGCAATGCTGGTCGTTGGATTTTCATTTGATAAAAGATGAGAGTGATTATAAGTATCAATTTATGATTAAGCTTTATGGAATAGGAGGAATTGGATAAAGAACAATGAGATACACATGTAAATCCTAACCCGGATAAACCAGAAAAGTGACTAAAGTGAACTAAAGTTTGAAGTGCCTAAAGTTAAGGTGTCGCTTTGCTCCATCCATTCATATGAAATTGGTAGAATTCCATAATTTTAGGCATTTTAAATCACTTTAGATCACTTCATACTTTTTTAAGTTTAGATTTATTTGCCACAAAATCACAAATTTTATATTTAAGCTACCAAATGAGAGTTAAAGAATCCCTTCAGAGAAAATGTTTATAAATAATCTCACTGGACATATTCGACCGAACAGAATATATGAATAGATAAATGACCATATCAAAGCTGACATATTCTTGGTATGTTCTGCATACAAAAAGCAGGTTCGAAAACGTGGTAAATGAAGGCCTGATCAAAAAATCGATAGAGGTTTTTCTTCCAAAGATTCAGGTCAAAAGCAAACGCCGTGATCGAAAGGCTATGATCAGGGTTCCGCTTTTCCCCGGATACGTGTTTGTAAAAAGTGATCTTAACCCTCATGAACATCTTGAAATTGTAAAAACAGTCGGTGCGGTCCGTTTAATAGGAAACAAAGACGGCCCGATTCCCGTCCCATCCGATAACATAAAATCTTTGGAGATTATGGTCGGAGGGAGCAATACGGTTATAACCGGCACCCGTTTTAAAAAAGGAGATCGGGTGCTAGTGGTTTATGGCCCCTTTACCGGTGTGATCGGAACTTTTGTCCGGTACAGGGGAAAAGGCCGTGTAATCGTTGATATCGAAGCGCTGGGGCAGTTTGCCGGAGCAGACGTGAGTGAAGAAGATATTGAAAAACTGCCCGAAATATTATCATAAAACCAAAAAAACTGCCGTTTTTTAAAGCTGGAAAAGAATTAAAAGAACGGGTAAATTACTAAACTTGTGTCTGTTTATGAATCGACATTTGGATTTGAGTCGATATTAGGCCAGGAACAGCCGATACGACTATTAACCACCCTGCTTCAAAATGGGACCATACCTCACGCCCTTCTTTTTATCGGGATTGAAGGAGTGGGCAAACGGACCGCAGCCATGGCTTTGGCTATGGCGTGTAATTGCAAGGCCATCGAACCGGAGCATTTTTCAGAAAGGATGAAAATCCGATTTGACGGTAACATCCCATCTGATCAAATAACAAGCATTAGCCCTTGCGGCCGCTGCAATTCCTGCCGGAAAATCGAATCGGGCAATCACCCGGATATTATTCTGCTTAAACCGTCGGGTCCTTTTATCAGGATTGGTCAAATACGTGATCTTTGCGGCACTCTTGCCATGAAACCTTACGAGGCAAGATTACGTGTGGTCATCATTTCCGATGCCCAGGCCATGAATCCTTCAGCAGGCAATGCCCTCCTCAAAGTACTGGAGGAACCTCCGGATCGAACGATTCTGATACTTACAGCCTTGCAGACGTCCGACCTTCTTCCTACAATTTTATCTCGATGCCAGCATATCAGATTTAATCCTGTTTCCAGAAAAAATCTTGAGTTGTTGCTGATACAAAGGTATGGAGCCAATCCGGACGAGGCAAAGATAATGGCAATCATGGCAAACGGAAGTGTGTCCAAAGCTGTTTCCATGATCAACTCCATAAACAGGGTAAATTGGATAAACCGTAGAATCTGGCTGATAAATGAAGTTGAATCTTTACCGGTAAGTTCGATCGGTTCACGCATGGCATTTGCAGAAAAGTTGTCAAAAAGCAAAGAAATTCTTGCTGAATCTCTTGAAGTAATTAAATTCTGGTTCAGAGACCTTGTTGTTTGTAAGTATCATCCTGAAAGAATTATCAACAGGGACTTAAACGACAGGATTCAACGTGCTTCCGAAAAGATGAAAGTGGCTTCACTGATTTCAAAAATTAAGGATGTTGAATCGGCTCAGAAGAATATTCAGGCAAACACCAATTTGCGTCTGACGTTAGAAGTGCTCATAATGCGACTTGCAAAAGTTTAAGACTCATTATACATGATACAGAGTATATGGAACATAGATTGTGCAATAGGTTGCGAAACTTGATATGAAAAAAATAGTTGGAATAAGATTCAAGCCTGCCGGAAAGATTTACGACTTTGACAGTGGTGCATTTGTACTTAATCGGGGGGACCATGTGATCGTGGAAACCGAACAAGGGCTTACGTTCGGTACGGTTGCAGTAGTTCCGGTATCCTGTGACGAGTCCACGGTAGGAGGAACAGGCAAGCCTTTAAAAATGGTATTTCGTCTGGCAAATCAAGAAGATTTTCATCAAAGAGAGAAGAATCTTAATACTGAGAAACAGTCCCATTCCTATTGTCTAAAATGCATCGATGAACTTGGGCTTAAAATGAACCTTTTTTCCGTTGAAAGCTCCTTTGATGCAAGCAAACTGACATTTTTTTTCACATCTGAAGGTCGTGTTGACTTCCGGCAACTTGTCAAGATGCTTGTTAAAAAATTCGGTATCAGAATAGAGATGAGACAGGTGGGAATACGCAACCAGGCCAAGATGTGTGGCGGTATCGGAAGATGCGGACGAGAAATATGCTGCTCGGCATTTATTGAGAAATTTGGACCTGTCTCCATACGCATGGCAAAAGAACAAGGGCTGTCATTAAACCCCACAAAAATTTCCGGCCAGTGCGGCCGACTCATGTGTTGTCTTACCTTTGAATATGAAATGTACAAGACAATTAAGTCACAATTCCCAAAAATCGGGGAAACGGTAAAAACCAAAAACGGTAACGGTAAAGTAATTCGCCATAATACAATATCTAATCGCATAGCAATTCGATTAGATGATGGTCAGGATATAGAAATTGGATTAGATAAAATCTTGACGGTCTCGTAAAAAGTCCAACTTCTGCGTTGTACTGCATTTCGCAATCATTCAACGTACGAAAAGTACGCCTCATGATTGCAAAATTTGCACGCCTTGAATTTGAACTTTTTACGAAACCGTCTAAATCGGACTTTTTACGAGTTTATTAAATCTTAAGGGGAAAAAAATAGGAGAAAAAATGTCCAAACCCTTTTATATAACAACACCGATCTACTATGTTAACGCCAGACCCCATCTTGGCCATGCGTACACAACCATTGTCGCAGATATCACACGCAGGTTTCACTCCATGCGCC
>JAUVTO010000207.1 GCA_030601485.1 Desulfobacterales bacterium
AAACCGTTTTGCATCGATCATTTTCTTAATCTGATCGGACGGAATGTGCTTGATATAAGATTCTCCGTGAAGAATTTTATCGATCTTTCGTGAATCCAGATCAAAACCGATGACATTAAACCCCTTTTTCCCAAAATGAATGGCCAGTGGCAATCCCACATAACCAAGGCCGATGATGCCTATTCGGGCTGTTTTTTGCTCTATCATCTCAAGCAATTTTAATGCTATTGCACCCTTGTTTTTCTCATTCATATTCTTTACCCTTTATTTTTATATTGAAAACCTGGTCCTCTGGGCCAAGTCAGTAATAGATGGCTCTGCCTTGGAGTTTTGTGTCTAAAATCACAAATTACAAGCACCAAATTACAAATAAATCTCAAATTCCAATTTTAGATATCAGAAAACCAATAACTATTAACATCTAACCCGGATATACCGGAAAAGTTAAAAGTGATCTAAAGTTAAAAGTGATCTAAAGTTAAGGAGTCGCTACGCTCCGGCTATTTATTTTAGATAAAATTGACAGAATACCTTAACTTTAGGTCACTTTAGGCACTTCACACTCAATAAATTTAGATATTTTTTGCCATAAAAAGCACAAAATTTACAACTAAGGAACTAATCGAGTTTTAACTCGATTAGGGTTATACTAATAATATTAAGAGGATCATTTCCGGCGTTTTCGACCATAACACTCTGATTTTCAGAAAGCATCACGGATTCCCCTTTATTCAACGGCCGGCTCTGATTATCTATAGTTGTTCTCCCCACCCCTCGGATGACAACCAACTGTTTTTTAGTGGAGAGATCGGTTTTGGTCTCAAGTTCTGAGCCGGGATATAGGATAAGTTTTTCTACCGTGCAATCATCATTCATTTCCAGCACGGTTGAAGTTCCCCAATCGTAGTACGATGTTTTGTGCTTTTGATATTCACTGCGCCCCCTTTGCTTTAGTTCTTCGACGATAGATTTCACATCCCGGCTGCTTTCCATATCGGAAACAAATACAGAGTCCGGCGTTTCCACAACAACCATGTTTTTAATTTTGTTGGTTGCAATCAGCCGATCATATCCCATGATAAAACAATTCTTCGTATGGTTGGAAATAACGTCGCCGTCAATAACATTGCCGTTTGCATCCTTTGGAATGAAATCATATAGAGATTTCCATGATCCAATATCGCTCCATCCGAAGTCTGAAGGCAACACGGCAGATTTATCTGTCTTCTCCATAACAGCATAATCGATAGAAATATTCGGCAACCGTTTATAGTCTTTTTGAGATACCATATTTCCGGATAGATCCAGCTGCTCCATTTTCGCAAGAAGTTCGGGCTGGTGGATGTTTAACTCTTTCATCATTACAGATGCTTTAAATGTAAACATTCCACTATTCCAAAAGAAGTTGCCTGCTTCAACATATCTCTTGGCCGTTTCCGTATCCGGCTTTTCAACGAATCTTTTTACAGAAAAGGCATGTTCCTTTATTTCACCGGCGCCCTCGATATATCCGTAGCCCGTTTCCGGATAATCGGGTTTGATTCCGAAGGTCACAATATATCCCATCTCGGCAAGTTTTATTGAGGATAATAATTTTTCATGAAAAGCATCATTATTCCGGATGACATGATCAGCAGGAAAAATGCATAACACAGCATCATTCTCATTCTTAAGGATATGGAGCATGGCCAATAGAATGGCGGGGGCCGTATTGCGGCCACAAGGTTCCGCAATTATCTTTTTATCTGCCCGGATACCAATTTCCTCAATATGTCTTGCAATTTCATGAGCATGTTCTTTCCCGCAAACAATGCGGATATTTCCCTCATCGAGCAACGGGAGCAACCGTTTAACGGTACTTTGAATAAGTGACTCCTTACCAATAAATTTAACGAGTTGCTTTGGATAGAGTTCTCTTGATACGGGCCAGAGACGTGTTCCTGATCCACCTGCCAGCAGGATCGGATATACCTTTATCTTAATTTCCGACATCTTGAGTTTTCCTATTTTTCATTAAAAATCAAGCTGATGCCCATGTTCGCTTCTTTCTGATGCCATACCCATGCTGTTTTTATAATTATTTCCAAGTCCTCATACTCCGGTTTCCATCCAAGTGTTTTCTTTATTTGGTCGGAACTGGCAATCAGGATTGCCGGATCGCCCGGCCGTTTATCCGCTTCAATTGCCGGAATCGGGCTTCCGGTCACCTTTCTTGCCAGCTCAATCACCTCTCGGACTGAATATCCCCGGTTATTTCCGAGATTATACACGGCACTATCCTCTCCGGACAAAAGTGATTTAAGTGCCAGCAAGTGGGCTCTGGTCAGATCACTCACATGTATGTAGTCTCTTATGCATGTTCCGTCGGGTGTCGGGTAATGGGTGCCAAATATTTTTATATTTTCTCGCAGACCGGTTGCTACCTCCAGAATTAAAGGAATAAGATGGGTTTCGTTGGAGTGTCTTTCTCCAATTGTACCTGATTTGTCTGCGCCGGCAGCATTAAAATACCGGAGGCTTATGTATTTGAGGCCGTATGCCGAATCACAATCCTTAAGCATCCTTTCAACGGCAATTTTGCTTTCACCATAGGGGTTGGTAGGGTTGCAGGGATGGCTTTCCGTAATCGGAATGTCAACAGGCTCACCGTAAACTGCAGCCGTAGAAGAAAAAATAAACCTCTTCACGTTATGGCGAATCATTGAGTCCAAGAGTTCTGCGGTTGCCGCCATGTTATTGCGGTAGTACTTAAGCGGCTTTTCCACGGATTCACCCACCAGTGAAAAAGCTGCAAAATGCATGACCGCGGAAATTGTATGAGTTGAAAATAAGTTGTCAAGCAGAACCGTATCACCGAGTCTTCCTTCTATAAATTCCCCTCCGGGAACCAATTCGCGATGTCCTGTGGAAAGATCATCCAGTGTAATAACACCGTAACCTGCATCGAGAAGATCCTTAACCATGTGAGAGCCGATATATCCGGCGCCTCCGACAACCAAAACTTTTCCGTTTTTCATTTAACGTATCTCCAGACTAATAACTAAAAAATGGTTTGGCCGGTTTGCCCGTTTGTCTCTTGGCTGGTTTTTGGGATGTCTTTTCGGGCTTAACCGGCTTAACCTTGTCCTGTCTCAACTTTAGCTCACTATTTAGTGCCTGAACGAAAACCCCGTTCAGGCACTATTGTTGATTGGCGATTGATGATTGTTGATTTAAAAACCAAAATAAATTCATAGAGTTGGTAGCGACACGATTAGAGCTGAATTCCGCTTTATGGGGTTTTCGGTCAAGCACTATATAGGGATAAATTGAAAAATAGGATTCGATCCTGATTGAAATGTCGTTAATCGAACTTTTTAACATATTAGATCTAAACAAAAATGGACAACTTTCCAGATCGGAACTCCATGAATCCGCCAAACGTATGGGATGGCACTGGAATGAAGCTCCTGTTTTCGCAGTTCTTGACCTCCTTACCGTACTTAAACCTGTCTCCAGGGATGACTTCATCGCTTATA
>JAUVTO010000177.1 GCA_030601485.1 Desulfobacterales bacterium
GGTAGCGTCAATTCCCTGGATTACAACAGTGATTCTTCCCGGTTGGCTGTGGGTCATGATAATGGCCTGATTGTATGCAATACGGATACCTATGGAATCGAATATTATAATAAAGATCCGGTGCACCATGTTCGCTGGAGCTCTGATGGCTCTATGCTGGCGGCCGGCGGACAAATATACGTGTTTGACGGTTTCAATTTCAATGGTCCGAAAATTCAGATTTCTACTCCTCAAAGCGGCAGTTCCTATATATCCGCTTCCGTAAAAATCGCCGGAAAGATTTCAGACCTTCACGGTATCCGGTCGGCTACTGTTTCCGTCAATGGTGGGGTGCCGGCCTCATTGTCCCTTTTACCCGACGGTTTTTTTACCCAAACGGTTTCCCTTGCCGAGGGCCAAAACCAAATTTTAATACAGGCCCGGAACCGGATAAAAAATAAAGCATCTTACACTATGTCCGTTAATCGTTTAACCGATTCCATACCGCCGGTTTTAACACAGCCCTATGTTGATGCAGGCATCGGCTTAAAAGGGACAAAATTCAATTTTTCTGTCATTGTTTATGATGAAGATTCAGGTGTCGACACTTCAAAAGTGACGGCTAGAATTCGGCTTCCGGATGGCAATACGGCGGCAACGGTTCAGCTGTATGATGATGGCGAACACTCAGATAATAAGAACGGGGACGGGGTGTTTGGAAACTCGTGGGATTCGTTCAAAGCGGGAGAAGGATTACATTCCGTTGATTTTTATGCCTTTGATAAGAGAGGCAATTTAGCTGATCTTGTTAACGGGGTTACATTATTTGTGTATGACAGACCTGTAATTAAAGAACCTTACCTGTCAACAAAAAATCCACTGTCAAGTGATCCGGTTACGGCAAATGCGGATATTACGGACATATCGGGTGTTCAGTCTGCTTTTTTACGCTATTCAATAAATGCAGGAAATTCGTGGGATTTGATTCCTATGTCTTCCACGGGTCTTGATTATACAGGGACAATTCCGGCACAGAAACCGGGAACTGTTTACTACAAGGTTACGGCGCGTGATGTTCATGGGTATGGGAACGAAACCGGTGCTTATGCATACAACGTCCGGGATCGCATAAAGCCGGTTGTAATAATTCAGCGGCCTGCAACGGTGGCGGAGTCCACCACATCAGAATCCCGGATCATTGTTTCCGGGCGAGCCATGGATGTAAATGACATTGGGCTAAAAAGTGTGACATGTAATACAGGGGCTGAGAATACGGGCACTTTAAAAGAATGGACATTCAAAGTATCCTTAAAGGCAGGTCTGAATACGATTACCATTGTTGCAGAGGATCAGAACGGAAAACTGGCCAGTGACTCCATAGAGATAATTTATACGACGGCTCTGGCCGCACCGGTATTTTTACCTCCTGCGCCGGATGTTTTTACAGATCGTCTGTCGGTTGGAATCAGCGCTTCAGACAAAGAAGCAACGATTCACTATACCACGGACAACTCTGAGCCCACAGGCGCCTCTCCGGTTTTTTCATCCCCCCTTCTTATTGCAGAAACAACAACAATTAAAGCAAGGGCTTACAAGTCCGGCCGGACCCCAAGCCCAACGGCGACCGGAACTTACACTTTCATAAAAAAGGAAAAAGACGAGACCCGGAAAACGAAATCGCCTCCAAAAGGCAATGCAATTGTTTTAAATAAAAAGCCCGACTCAAGCGGGGATTGGTCAATTCAGCTCGAATCTCTTAAGAACAAAAAATTTGCCGACAAAGCAATAACAAAACTGAAAAATGAAGGATATCCGGCATACTATGTCACTGTAATGTCTCCCGAAAAATTCACATGGTACAAAATAAGAATGGGTTCTTTCAAAGACAGGGCCGAAGCACAGAGGGCTCTTGACCGTTTAAAAAAATACAAAAACAAGGCGATTATTGTTTCCAATAAAACAACCAGGCCTGCTAAAAAGAAAAAAGTGTCTGAGGCTGAGGGTAAAAAAGAACAGCAACCAAAAACTTCTGCTCCGGCTCCCCGTGAGAACCTTTCTTCTCCGGAAAAACAGGAGGCCGTCGGAAAGCAGGAAAAACAGACTTTGGAAGTAAAGGTAGAGAAAAAGTCTTTAATAGCGAAACCGGCTGTTGAAACGCCGGCAGGTACTGCTGAAACAGACAAGTCATTGTCCGAAAAGCCTGAAGTTGAAAGTTCCGGTGTGGTTAAGGAGAGCATAGAGCCCATTGAAACACAACCTATTGAACAAGAAAAAGACAAAGTGATTTTGGCCTCCAAAGGAGAAATTCCTTCTCAACAAGACCGGAAAGACCGGTTGGAATCCTTTTTGCACATCTATTGCCAGACATATGCCAGTAAAGATCTTGATAAATTTGTTGCCTTCTTTACTCCCGATGCCACTGAAAACAACGCTCCTTTTCAGGATATGCTCCCCAAATATCGAAAAAACATGGGAAAGATCCAATCGTTTAACTACCGGATTGAGTTGATTGATTATTCTTTACAGGACGATACAGGAAACATTTCGATCCAGGGAAAATATTTCACCCGTTACCTTTTGCACGATGGGAGCTGGAAAGAAAATAGCGGCAGTATTTCCATGGAGCTTACAGAAAATGGCGATTCATATCTGGTAAAGCGGCTTAGTTATCCCTAACCCGGACAAGCCGGCCTCCGGCTCGTAATCCTACGGCTCGGAGAAAACCAAGAAATATTTGCCACCAAGGCACAGACACGAAGGATTTTCGTCTTTACCTGAATACATACTCTTTGCAACATATTTGTTTATTTTATAAAAAGCCTTAATATGATATCAGCGATTTGATTGCTCAATCCTCTTAAATGTGGCATAAAGCGGGAAATGATCTGAGGGATAAAGACCGTCAATTGTATCCCTGATGACCATGCTCTCTTGTTTAAAGATTTTTCCGCGATAAAGAATCCAATCTATATAATCTCCGTTTATACTCCCTGTAAATCCATGATGGGTCCCCGGAAAGGGTTTTTTAAAAGCGTTTTTAAAATAACACTCCTTTTCCTCTATCTTCTGACCATGGCCGGTGAAGATGTTATAGCAGGGACTAAAGGGGGTGGTATTAAAGTCTCCGACCATAATTACAGGGATGTCACTCGGAAAACGCAGTAACCGCTCCATAATCAGTCTGGCGCTTTTGATTTGGACCGATGTATCAAAGTCAAAATGAGTATTGACACATATGATCATGTGGCTGTCGTTTTTAAACATACCGATAGTGCATTGCCTCGGCCAGAGGCTTTCCCTGAAACGGCTCGGTATGGTGGGTGTTGGACTCAGAAAGAAATGTTCTCGATAGATGCAGGTCCAGGTTTTTTTATAAAAGATAATGTTGTTTTGCCAGAAAGACGGTGAAGGGCTGCGTTTGCCGATAAAATCGTATTCCGTCAGCAGCTCATTCAGAAAATCTGTCTGAAAATCATTCGCTTCCTGAAAACCGATAAAATCTGCACGATGTTTTTCAAAAAGATAGGGAAAGCCCTTTTTGCGGTATTGCCAGCTATTGGGTCCGTCGTCTGCCAATCCAAAACGCAGGTTTAATGTCAAAACAGATATCATGGTTTTTTAGTTAAATAGGACGCAGATTTTCACAGATGTACACAGACAATATTTTTTTATGAACTAATGATGATTAGCCTCAAGAAGATCAAGATATTTTGCAAGGTCGAACCTGATATTTATAAAGTTGCTGAATGTGACATCATAAAAAGGCAGGTTTGATTTCTGCTTGATGACATCAAATATTGCAAGGTAATTAAAAAGAATTCTTTTTTTCCACTTAAGGCCGATTTGGGATGCCAATTTCTTAATATCTTCCTTTTGACCCTCGATCTCGAGAAAGTCACCATAGGGCATAGTATCCAGGCAGAGGTGGGTATGGTTTAATATTAAAGTTTCACGCCATTTTTCGTATACCTGTTCTTCCCGGAACCCAAGAGATTCCAGAATATGTTTCATGGTGGTAAAATCGCTGACTTCAACTTCCAGCTCTCTTAATATTTTAAATTGATCGTCTTTGACAGGAGGCTCGGATTTAAAAGTAAGGGTTATTTTTGTATCCCGGCGGAGTCTCAGGAGAGATTTTTTTTGAATCAGACTGTTATCAGCATCGTCAAAGCGTATATTTGTTTCAAAAACCCGTCCCATGGACACCGCACCGA
>JAUVTO010000123.1 GCA_030601485.1 Desulfobacterales bacterium
GTCGGAATGATGCTCCTCAGGATAAAAAAGCCTGATCTAAAGCGTAGTTATAAAACTTTCGGATATCCTGTAACCCCGCTTTTGTTTATCTCAGGCAATTTATGGATTATCTATTTTTGCATAAAAAGCAGGCCGATTACCTTGTTGTTCGGATTAGGAACAATAGGATTAGGTGTTTTGTTTTACACGTATTTTAGAAGAAAAAACGTAACACTTTAGCCCTTTGAAAAAATCTGACAGGATAACAGGATAAACAAGATTTTGTTTCAAGTGAACAATCAAGCTTAGGAACTCGTGAATGCAAAGTAAGGGATTTTGATGAGGATTTACAAGATGAGTTTTGATATTTTAATCCTGAACATCCTGTTAATCCTGTCGAAAAAGTCTCTTTGAACGACCCGAATTGTTACGAAAAAACAGGATCGCTGGAAAGGATGATTCAGCATAAAAGCCGGCAGGTTCTGATCCGGAAAGGGAAAAGGAATTTATAATGATAGAAACTTGTAGAAGACGAATAGAAACATGGTCAAAGACCATGGTATTTACGACTTTTTTTGCACTGATTTTTTTTCAGATGTGCGGCGTAAGTCATGCCTTAAATGAAAAAGGGAAACCCGCACTCTACTTAGTGAGCATCGGGGTCGGCGATGCCGATCTGATTACCGTGCGGGCCATCAACACGATAAAAAATCAGATGTAATCGTATGCCGCAAAAAGACAAAGGAGAGATTTGCAGAATACCTTAAAGGAAAAGAATTTTTGGACATCTCTTTAAGCGGCTGGCGGACTTATGGAAGAGATTGTTCCAGGATAAAGAATAAAGAGAAAAGGATAACTTGTGAACAAAACAGGCAAAAACGGGTAAAACTGATTTCCGGGATCCGTTCCGCGATTGCTGCAGGAAAAACTGTTGCAGTATTAGGAAGCGGCGACCTTCTTATCTATGGAGGGCCGTATCGCTGGTATTTGCAGGAGTTCGCAGATGTAAATCCGCGGGTTATTCCGGGGGTGAGCTGTTTTAATGCGGCAAATGCCGCCCTGCGCAATGACGTTGCTTCCGGAAAAGAAACCCGTGCAGTAGTTCTTACAACCGTTCGTGAAATAGAAAAATTATCAAAACACCATCCCACTATGGTTATTTTTACCATGCATACGAAATTCAAGGATCTGGTGGAAAAGCTACAAAACTTTTATTCCCTCCAAACCCCTATAGCAGTTGTTGTTTTATGCAGGGTACAAGGAAAAGGAAAGAGTGATCAAAGGAAGATTAAATACAATCCTGGAGTTGGTCGGAGATGAAAAATTTCCTTTTGAACACCTCGTTTATGTAGGAGATTTTTTGACTCAAAGGATGAAGAAAAATCGTTAATAAGATGATAGAGAATTTGAGAAACAGAAAAGGAGGTTTGTAATGAAGAAGTTTAGAATGATTACTATCTTGCTGGGAATGCTGGTATTTGGCATTCCCCAACTATGTATGGGTGTGGAAGAGATTGAGAAGGAGGCTGGAAAAGAGGAAGAGAAGGTCTTAAAGGTAGGGGAGATACAGGTTACCGCTCCGAGAGAGAAAGAAGGTATCGTAGTTGCCCCTTCGTTCACTACGATATACGTCGAAGAGTACAAAATGGCTGGCACTCCGCAAACTATCCTCGATATTTTGAAAGACCGGGCGATAATAGATTATCGCGGGAGCAGCGATTTAGTTCAAACAAACGACGATATCTATATGCGAGGTTTTGATAGTCGCAACTTTGTTACTGCCATGGATGGTTTATCCGTTGAAAAAGTCGGCGGATATAAGGGGGGACATTTTACAGATTTCTCCACTATCCCATTCGCACAGATAGAGAGTATCGAGATAATTCCCGGTCCTCATTCTGCCCTTTACTCCGGCAGAAGTATTGGGGGTGTCCTCAACGTAAAGACAAAAACACCCAAAAGATATGAAACATTGAAGCCGGATTTTAAGGTGATGACAAGTTACCGGTCCTATAACACCCAAGCTCACCGAGTTAATATGGATGGCGGGGTAGACTCATTTATCTATGGTTTTTCATATGAAAAGTATCATACCGATGGTTACCTCAGGAACAACGAAGCTGATACTGAAACCATATCCGGCCGGTTTGGTTATATTCTCCCTTCTGATGGATACATCAGTTTGAGTGCATCTTATCAGGAGGCAGAACGTGAAAGCCCGGTGAATAACGATCCTGAAGGACGTTACAAAGACTATTATGACAGTAGTTATCCGGATACCGTATCCGGCGGTAGTCCCCTGGATTCGCAGCGGCGCGAAAAAAGACCGTATTCTTATCGATTAAATGTTAAACAGCCTACATCTGTCGGCGAATGGACGTTAGGAGCATATTATAGTCATAGTGATCAGAAATATTATTTTAAGCAAGGGGAGAGAGAGCGTTATATGACGGAATGGAATTCATACGGCACTAATATTCAGAATGAGATACAGCTTTTTGACGATCATCTCGTAACGGTGGGTTTTGATTATCAGCAACTTCGTATGCGATGGCAAAAAATTGACGAAAGTTATGCAGGGTTCATTCAAGATAGATGGACTATCATACCAAGACTTACCCTGACCGGCGGTCTCAGATATGAGGACATTAGTATCTGGTGGAGTGATCCGGACGATGGACCGCACATAAAGACGGATTACAATCAAGTGCTCCCAAAATCTTTTCTCACATATGAACTTGACGATTTGTCCGATGTATTAAGAGATACTTCCGTATCCGCAGGTGTCAGCAGGATATGGACTCCAAAGTCCTATTGCCAGGTCTGAAGTTGGGGATCAGGGATCGAGATCGATCCCCTGCATGGCACCGGATATGATTTAGTGCTTACAAGAAGAATCTGGAAAGACATCAATTTGAAGGTCAATTTTTCCTATTATGAAATGAACGATTACGTCGTTTCTACCAGTGATAGAGACTACATTAAAGAAAGTCCCTGGAGTCGCAGGAGGCTCAATCTTGAACAGGTTATCAAAGAAGGAGTTGAGGTGGAAATCAATGGGCATATTTTCGATCCGCTTTCGTTCTATGTCAGTTATTCTTACACTGATTGGCGGTACCACGGTCCGCACACGGCACCTTACGGGGATGCGGTTGAACGACTGGACGATCGGGCCAAGAATCGAGTCAATGCAGGACTTCGGTACAAAGTTTTCGAAAATACACTGCTTCTTTTAGATTATAAGTATCAAGAAAAACAGATTCGGTTAGTATGCGAGGAAGAGCCCGAAGGCTCAGACATCTGGAACTGTTACGACAATCCGATGGCGGCCTATCACGTATTCGATTTTGCTATAGAACAAACACTTTTTAAAAAGCGGGGTTTTATCAAAGATGCGGTTTTGAAATTCTATGTGAATAATCTCTTTGATGAAGATTATGAGAACAGCCGTGGATACCCGATGACAGATAGAACTTACGGCACCGCGTTAAGTTTCAGTTTTTAAGAATTTTCGCAATTGTTCACGGGGGCTTGATGCCTTAATTTTACTGCAGCGACACAGAGGGCATAGGGAGTAAGATCCTTTCCCTGGCCGGGAGACTACGGCCAGGGAAGGGGGGCCGCCTTGCGGGCGTATGACCAGGAAACAGTGGTATTTTTTGCCTGCTTGCCGTCTCCCGATATGGCCAAAAGGTGTTTAGCTCTGTGTCTCTGTGGTGAATTATTTTTGCGTATTTCAAGATATTTCTGTAAACGTTTAAGAATTTCCTTAAAAAAAAGGAGAAGACAGCATGCAAAACATTAGAATGAAGAAAAACATCCGGATCGGGAGCTTGCTATTGGTTCTCTTTTGGGTCCTTGCGGCCGGATGCCAGGCCCACACCCCGCTGGCTGAGAGCGGCAAGGAGACCCCACAAGGCAGCTTCAAGGTGGTGGGCATGGGCCCGGGGGACGCGGATTTGATGACTGTAAGGGCGCTGGGAGCGATTCGCAATGCGGACCTGGTTTTCTGCAAACCCCGAATTGAGGAAAAGCTAAGGATCAACGTGGATTTTACGGGTAAGCAGGTGCTGAACGGGTATGGAGGTCTGTTCCGGTTTTACGGTAAGGATTGCGCCAAGATCAAGCTAAGCAAAGATGAAAAGGGCCGACGGTCGATGAGCTGCGAGGATTACCATCGCAAGCAGGCCGAGTTTGCACGTCTGGTGCGTAATGCCGTATCGGCGGGTCGAAACGTGGTACTGCTGAGCAGTGGAGATCCGACCATTTATGGTCCGGATATGTGGAGCCTCAAGGAACTCCGTGAACTCGACCCGGTGGTGGTGCCTGGGCTGAGCTGTTTCAATGCCGCCAACGCAGCGTTGCAGGTCAGTCTGGGCGAAGTAATTATCACCGCCCCTTTTAAACGAAAGAACAAAAAGGACACTATTGAGAGTCTATCCGGTCATGATCGGGCCACCATGGTCATTTTCATGCCCCGGAATATGCAGGATCTGTTTGCGAGACTCTCACGGGTCTATCCGGCCGATACTCCCGCAGCCGTTGTCAGCTATGCCGGCCATGCCGGCAGGCAGAATGTGGTGACCGGCACGGTCGGTGACATGGCTGGCGCACTGCCTGAAAATATGCGGACATCTTTGGTCTATGTGGGAAAGTCCCTGGCACGGGCCCGGTACAAGCCGGCGGGAGAAAAGGCGCCGTCCGATAAAGGCAAGTTCTACCTGGTCGGCATTGGGCCCGGTGATCCTGATCTGGCTACCCTACGGGCGTTGAAGGTCATTGAAAAGGCGGATGTGATCTTTGCCGGAAAGAGAATCAGCGACAGATTCGGGGCCTATCTTAAGGGGAAAAACGTGATTGCCGGCTATCGCCGGCTTTTTCCCTTTTATGGTAAGGATTGCTCAAAGCTTACCCGGGCTGATAAGGCAAAAGGGCGGATGAGCTGTGAGGAGTACCATCGCAAGCAGGCGGAGTTCGCCGCCATGGTCAGAGCGGCCGTTTCCGAAGGAAAGACGGTGGCCATGCTCGACAGGGGTGATCCCCTCATTTACGGCCCCTGCTCCTGGGTATTGACGGAATTGCGCGATCTGGATACCGAGGTAGTGCCTGGGCTGAGCTGTTTCAATGCCGCCAATGCGGCTTTGGGTGCCGGAGTCACCGAGGGCAAAAGCTCCCATTCGATTATTCTGGCCTCCGGCTGGTCTGTGGAAGAGATGGCTGAGCACCGGAGCACCATGGTTCTTTTTACCATGCGGACGCAATTGAAAAAGTTCATCGACAATCTATCGAAACATTATCCTCCCGATACCCCTGTGGGCATCGTCTTCAGCGCCGGATATGCTGAAAAGGAAAAAGTGGTGCGTGCAACATTAGGTTCCATTCTCGACAAGGTGGGAGAAAACAGGCTGCCCTTTGAATATCTGCTCTATGTGGGGGACTTTTTGGAGCAAAAAATGAAGAGAGATCGTTAACGAGATAATCGAAGATTTGATCAAGAGGGGGCTTACGATGAAGAAGTTTAGGCAGTCATATAAAACCAGCAATGGTGAAAGTAGGCGATCCTTACTATTCAGATTGCCTAAGTAAACCTCTGTTTTGGGCTGTTTACCTTCAGGATGAGATAAATATTTTCGATCCGTTAACCTTGACGCTGGGAGTGCGATATGATAAGGCAAAATATGATCATGAAGACCGGCTTAAACCCAATACCCGTGAATGAATCATATTCAGACAATGTAACTATTTTTTAGATATGGAGCGCCGCATAAATTCAACATTGCTTTTCCCTGTTTCTGATTTAACCTGGGATCAGTTCATCTACCCGAGAGGAGGGAAAAGCGATAAAACCATTAACGCGTATGTTGAAGCCCTTGCGATCGGCGCTCAATTTCCGCCAATCAAGATTCAAAGGGTCTTCAACTATGCAGATGGCAATGAAACAACCGAAGCGACTATAATTCTGGATGGTATCCACCGCTGGTTTGCGTTTAAGGAAAAGGGAATCAAAGAGATTGCGGCAGTTGAATGGAAGGACAAGCC
>JAUVTO010000035.1 GCA_030601485.1 Desulfobacterales bacterium
TGTTTTTTCTAATACAAAACCGGTTATGCAACTTCCTGATAATCAGCATCGACCACATCATCATCATCCAATCCTGAAAAAGCTTGATCACATGAGCTCTCAGCACTGCAACCGCTCTGATGCGCACCATATGGTGATGACTGCTGGTACATTGACGCCGCAAGCTTATGTGAAGCCTGAGTCAACACCTCGGTCAGACGTTTGATCCGAGCAGCATCTTCTCCCTCCATTGCCCGTTTAAGATCGTTTAACGCTCCCTCGACCTCGGCTATAGTCGCACTGTCTACTTTATCGCCAAGTTCCTTCATCGATTTTTCGGTTGTATAAACCAGTGCATCAGCCGTATTGCGAGCATCCACAAAATCCTTTTTCTTTCTATCCTCTTCAACATGAAGTTCCGCATCTTTGACCAGTCGGTCGATTTCGTCCTGGGACAGGCCCGAAGAAGCCGTGATCCTGATAGACTGTTGCTTACCTGTGGCCATGTCCTTTGCTGAAACATCTACAATGCCATTGGCATCAATGTCAAAAGTTACCTCGATCTGCGGCATACCTCTGGATGCGGGCGGAATACCAACAAGTTCAAAACGCCCCAGCGTCTTGTTCCCGGAAGCTATCTCACGTTCTCCCTGAAGAACATGAATCGAAACAGCCGGCTGGTTATCTTCCGCGGTCGAAAAAATCTGGCTCTTTTTTGCCGGGATGGTTGTATTTTTTTCGATCAGCTTGGTCATCACACCTCCCAGGGTTTCGATACCCAGGGAAAGCGGGGTAACGTCAAGGAGCAGAACATCGCTGACATCCCCTTTCAAGACGGCGCCCTGAATTGATGCGCCAAGTGCTACAACCTCGTCCGGGTTCACTCCCTTATTAGGTTCTTTTCCAAAAATCTTCTTGACTCGTTCCTGTACCGCCGGCATTCGTGTCATACCGCCCACCAGGATGACTTCGTTGACATCACCGGTCGACAGACCGGCGTCTTTCAAGGCCACCTTGCAGGGCCCCTCAAGCTTATCCAACAAATCGCTGACCAAAGATTCCAACTTGGCCCGGGTTATCTTTATGCTTAGATGTTTGGGACCGTTGGCATCGGCTGTGATAAACGGCAGATTTATATCTGTCTCCATTGAAGAAGACAACTCTATCTTGGCCTTTTCAGCAGCTTCTTTCAGTCGCTGCAGGGCCATATTGTCATTTCTGAGATTAATTCCCTGATCCTTTTTAAATTCATCGGCCAGGTAATCTATCAAAAGAAGGTCGAAGTCCTCACCGCCTAAATGGGTATCTCCGTTTGTCGCCTTTACTTCAAAAACACCGTCACCTATATCAAGTATAGAAACGTCAAATGTTCCACCGCCCAGGTCGAATACGGCAATTTTTTCTTCTGCTTTCTTTTCCATACCATAGGCAAGAGATGCTGCTGTTGGTTCGTTTATAATCCTTAATACATTAAGACCGGCTATTTTTCCTGCATCCTTGGTGGCCTGTCTCTGGCTGTCGCTAAAATAGGCAGGTACGGTAATTACTGTATCGGTTACCTTTTCACCAAGATACTCTTCGGCTGACTTCTTGATATCAGCAAGGATATAAGATGAAATTTCCGCCGGGCTGTAGTGCTTGCCCCGAAGATTAATACGAACATCGCCATTACCTGCTTTTTCGATTCTGTAAGGAAGAATCTTTATGTCCTTTTGAACTTCGGGTGAATTATACTTGCGTCCGATTAGCCGTTTTACACCAAATACCGTATTTTCAGGATTGGTAATGGCCTGCCTTTTAGCTATCTGTCCTACCAATCTCTCTCCCCTGTCAGAGACAGCTACGATCGAAGGGGTTGTACGACCGCCTTCGCGATTGGTAATTACTTTGGCCTCACCACCTTCCATGATCGAAAAGCATGAATTGGTGGTTCCGAGATCTATTCCAATTATTTTACTCATTTTTTATCCCTCCTTATTTATTTCGCTTTTTATTAAATATGATAAGAATTAAATTGGAGGTGTCAACAATATCTATATATATTTTATTGCATTATTAAATTAATATACAATAACATAGTAATGCAAATCGAAAAAGATAATTTACACTTTGAAAGCTATATAGTGCTTGACCGAAAACCCCATAAGGCGGAATTCAGCTCTAATCGTGCTGCTACCAACTCTATGAATTTATTTTGGTTTTTAAATCAACAATCATCAATCGCCAATCAACAATCGTGCCTGAACGGGGTTTTCGTTCAGGCACTATATAATATATTGGAATCAACTGCCCCCTGAATAGTTACATAGATCTGCCATTATTAATGTTTGACGAAACTATTGTCGAACATCTGGATATAGAGTCAATCCTGTTTTTGAGTGAAAGATTGGGGCAGCTTCTTTGTGAATTCGACTCATAATATGAGACACATTGTCTCAATAACCTTTTCTTTACATCTTGCTTAAGAAAACCCGTTTTTTCGCTTATCCTCCTAATATCTTGATATCAATCATTATTTATATTTGCTAAGATTTAGGCTGCCGCTGGCATGAAATTTGAATTCGTTAGTAATCGACTGGAATATAGCTTTTAATTAAATCTAATTTTGTTTCCGGCTTGTCCGGGTTAGGTTAATGAGGTGATATTATGAAAAATATGTGTCTATTTGAAAGATTTTCGAAAATGGGTATTGGATTCTTTTTTCTGTTTATCTCAATAGGTTTTATGCTGAGCGGCATAACCGTTTTACCTGTTTTCGGTTTTATATTTGCGGTTCCTTTTTTGTTAATTTCATTATACTTCTTTCGTGTTAATTTGAACAAGGATTGTCAAATTGATGGAAGTGTAGACTGAGGGTGATACATCTTTCTAATGTCGCAGGCCAGTGAGATTTTTATGCCACCACCTATTTTGCTGTTATTAACTTTACATTTGATAAATGCGATCTGGATAGTCTTGACGGCTTCGTAAAAAGTCGAAAAATACCTTTTTTGTCATTCCGGCGAAAGCCGGAATCCAGTAAATTCAATGGCTTCTGGATGCCGGATCAAGTCCGGCATGACGGTTTTAGGACTTTTTACGAGTTTATCAGTCTTGGAAGGTTCCATTTTTCTAAAAATGTTTTGACGGTTATGGTTTACTATGGCCCTCAATCCCCATCATGAAATACGGTATTAATATTGATCAATAAAAGTTTTATTCGTGATTTGAATCACTATATCGATTTTAAATGATCAATAAAATCTAAAAAATGATTTTACCATTTATTTTTTCTTTCATTAACCACCTGTTTTTCCCTGATCATGCAACAATGTGGATAGCCTATGAGTGTTTTTTTAAAGAAGTTGACACTACCACATAGTGGCATTATTATTCATATAGAATCACAAAATAATTACATACATTCAAATATAATGAATTCGTAAAAAGTCCGATTTAGACGGTCTCGTAAAAAGTTCAAATTCAAGGCGTGCAAATTTTGTAATCATGAGGCGTACTTTTCGTACGTTGAATGATTACGAAATGCAGCACACCGCAGAAGTTGGACTTTTTACGAGACCGTCAAATATAAGCCCGTTATAATCATATTGTTGCCGTTCAGTTTGAATTGGACTATCTAACTAAAAGTGGCTACGGGTTTAATTTTAAAGAGTTTGACATGGAAGATCTTTAATCGGGAAAATGGACATTTCTTGATGGAAACTAGCTTCAGACAATTACAACGAGGTGTAATATTTTTAACAGTTATATTTATAGCATTTTTCCCAGCCAGTTCGCAGACCGGAGAGATTTTTTATGTTGGTAAATTTTCGGATGCAAGTCCTGGCGATAAGTTGCCAGCAGGTTGGAATCCGCTGACATTTAACAAGATCAAATCTCATACCAGTTATGCCATGGTAAAAGACGGGGATGCTTCAGTCATTAAAGCTGTAAGCAAAGCATCGGCCTCGGGATTAACTCGTAAAATCAGGATTGATCCTGAAAAATACCCCATTGTTCAGTGGCGGTGGAAAGTAGTAAATATTTACAGGAATGGAGATGTAACCAAAAAGGACGGAGACGATTATCCCGCCCGGATATATATAACCTTTGAATATAATCCCAAAAAAGTCTCAATTGTAGAAAAGGCCAAGTTCAAATTTGCCAAACTCGTGTATGGTGAGTATCCTCCCAGCGGGGCAATTACTTATATTTGGGCAAGTAAAGCCCAAGTCGGTACCATTGTATCGAATCCCTATACTGACCGCGTAAAGATGATTGTTGTTGAGAGTGGAGAAGATGCATTGAATAGCTGGATTACCGAAGAACGGAGTATATTCGATGACTATTTTACGGCATTTGGCGCAAAACCACCCATGATATCCGGGATTGCCATTATGACGGACTCTGATAATACCAAAGAGTCCGCCATAGCTTTTTATGGGGATATTCTGTTTAAGCAGAAATAAATGAAAGGAAATAACAAAATGATTGTAAAAAATATTTTTATTATATGCATATTCTTTTTTTTGCTTCTTGTGCCCCTGAGTTCATTTGCTCAAAATAAGCTTGCTAAAGCGACTTTGGCGGGAGGATGCTTTTGGTGTATGGAACATCCTTTTGAAAAACTGGGGGGTGTTATAGATGTTGTATCAGGCTATACCGGCGGTCACAAAGAAAGTCCGAATTATAAAGAGGTCTCCGCCGGTGGAACCGGTCATTTGGAAGCAATTCAGATCTCATATGATCCGTCTAAAATAACTTATTCAGAACTTCTTGACGTTTTTTGGAGGCAGATTGACCCGACAGACCTTGGCGGACAATTTGTCGACAGGGGAGATCAATATACAACTGCAATTTTTTATTATACTGAAGAACAAAAAATATTAGCTGAAAAATCTAAAGAAGAATTAGAAGAATCCGGGATATTTAATAAACCTATTGTAACAAAAATTAGAAAGGCTGTAAAATTTTATAAAGCGGAAAATTATCATCAGGATTACTATAAGAAAAATCCCATACGTTATAAATATTATCGGAATAATTCCGGCCGTGATCAGTATCTAAAAAAAATATGGGGAAGTAAAATCAAAACCGGAAGTCGTAGAAATCTTCATAAAAGATTTAAAAAATTGAGTGAGCAAGAGCTGAGTCAAAAATTAACACCTATGCAATACGAGGTAACGCAAAAAAATGGTACGGAAAGGCCGTTTGATAATGAATATTGGAATAATAAAGCAGATGGAATTTATGTTGATATTGTTTCAGGCGAACCGCTGTTCAGTTCGGTTGACAAATTTGATTCAGGAACCGGTTGGCCAAGTTTTATAAAACCCCTCGAACCGGATCATATTATCGAGATGGAAGACAAAGGTCTTTTTATGGTAAGAACCGAAGTCAGAAGTAAATACGCAGATTCCCACCTTGGGCATGTCTTCCCGGACGGGCCTGAACCCACAGGACTTCGTTTTTGCATAAACTCTGCAGCCCTCCGGTTTATACCAAAAGAAAATTTAGAAAAAGAAGGATATAGTGGATACAAAAAACTTTTTGAATAAAATGAGCACTTTGAAAGGGGACTCAATTTAAGTCTGACGCAGGAATTGGGAGTTTTTTATTTCTAAATAGTGCTTGACCGAAAACCCCATGAAGCGGAATTCATCTCTAATCGTGCCGCTACCAACTCTATGAATTTATTTTGGTTTTTAAATCAACAATCATCAATCGCCAATCAACAATAGTGCATGAACGGGGTTTTCGTTCAGGCACTAAATATGTTACTCGGTGAAGTCAATGGGTTTCGATTATTCAAAAACTCATTAATATTGTCAGAATAAGTCAATGCTCATTCCCTAAACTCAGGGCACATCTAAATCCAACATCAGAGAAAGCTTCCCATGGGTACCTGAAACTTTTAGATTCTGATCTTGAGCTAAGAGAATTAGCGACGATGAGACTCAAATAGGAAATATCCCCTCTGGTTCCAGCTTCATCTCGGATTCCCTGACCTGTATCTCCCCGTGTCACCCATTCCTTAAAACCTTTTCCCATGTCCTTCTGGCCAAATGAATTATCTGCGGAAATGCGGGTGCGTGTGCCATTTGGTGTATTCTGCCTTGAAAGCGGATTCACACCAGTTACTTTGTTTACGTGTTGTGAATCCATTTGCATCATATGTGAATCCATTTGCATCATATGCATCATATTGGTATTGGTTTCGGCTCTGTCAGACGCTTCTTCGGTGCTTGATGGAGGTGTGTAGGTTTTATTTGAAGATAGGATCTTGCCGCGAAAACTATTATCTAAAACCGCATAATTCCATTCGTATTCGGTTGATAGGCGCTTATCGTAATGACGAGCATAGGCCATGGCACCATACCAGGTAACACGGACAACAGGGTGAGCCGCGTACTCAATATCACGCAAATGGAAGCGCCCGTGCTCATATATGATCTGCTCATGTGGCTCTGTGCCTTTTCCCAGATAAAACCAGATTTCATCGTTATGTTTTACAACTGCGTTTTCGACATTCAGGCGATCCTTCTCTTTGTTTAAAAACTCGTTAAAGTGATGATTAGACACCATCTTTTCATCCAGATAAAAGGATTGTACCTGAAACGTTTGCCCCTGCCTATTTAAACCTTCCGTGTTTGCCTTAAACTCACCGCCAGGGATAAAAAGCATGGTAATACCATCTTTGCCCATAACAGATCGGGCCGGGGAAGCAGGAGAAATCAACTCTGCTTTGGAAGGAACGGAAGGAGCTGTTTGGGAAGACTCCATTCTGGTTGTCTGAGTAGGCTCCAAAGGTGCAGTCGTTTTTCCGGGTTCTCCTATTAAGTGCCAGAGTCCCATTAACGCCACGGAGACGACAGCGATCACAATGCCTGCCCAGATGAAACGGGGTTGATACAATACTGGGAATTGTCGCGGGATTGCGGTTCCATCAGATGTCGTTTCACTTTCTACACTTTCAATAGCCTCTAATAGGGATTTGTGAAGTTTCTCCACCGAGTCGAGTCTTTTTTCCTTATCTTCGGCCGTAGCATCCTGTATGATTTGATCCAGTTTCTTAAGAAAGGGGGTATCAGGATTTGACAAAGCTGCCTTTTTAAATGGAATGGTCTTTGAGTTTATTCTGCCGGCAATAGACTCGTAAAGAATCTTTCCTATAGAGTAAATATCAGATCGGTGGTCTGCTTTTTTAAATTCAAAAAAATGCTCCTGGGACATATACTGAGGCGTACCCTTTATATCCATGGACTGAGTTACCGGTTTCCACTGGTGAGAATGCGCCAATCCGAAATCTGCAATCTTGGGCGTATTACCATCCATAAGCACATTGCCCGGTTTCAGGTCGCGATGGGCCATCTTGAGATCATGCATCGCCTGGACGCCATCAAGCACCGGGAAAAAATAATGGCGCAACCATTCAATAATGAGTTCCTCTTCGGAATCAAACCCTTCTTCTGACATAGTTGATCTTAGTGTGCCCCCCGGAACATATTCCATGACAATATACTCAAGGGAGACATCCTCACCACCTATGCTGACTGACGCAGAGCCGTAATCAAAGATTTGAAGAACATTGGGATGGCGAATCTGGGCCATGGCCTGGACTTCATTACGGAATCGTTGCAGGCCGGTTTCGCGTTCTTCTTCATTGTCGCTGCAGGATTCCAACCACTCCCGGGAGATCACTTTAACGGCAACGTCCCGCTTAAGATTAATCTGATGGGCCCGGTAAACTTCCCCCATACCACCCTCGGCAATAAACTCAAGGATCACCCATTTATCATTCAACACCATGCCTACTTCCAGGCTTTTGTTCAAACCGTTAGTCATTTTTTACAAACCTTTAACATTCTGTTTCTGGAAATCTTTTATGGATAGCACTTGAGGCATTCCTTCATTTTGCCAACTGGATCAATAGACAACGAAGAGGGAGAGTATTTTCCTCCAGACTTTATTATTTGGCTTATCATTGGAGTAAGCCGGTTATTCGCTGACATCTGCCTGGAAATGAAAGCAGTTATGAAAAACCCCAGGCAAAGACCCGCAAAGCCGAATGCAATGGTTGCACTCGTTTCACTGATAGCCAGCCCTGCACTTAAAACAGCACCCATTATTGCACCTGCCATCAGACCTGCAACCGGAATCAAATACAGAATTGCAGCACTCTTGAGGACCAGGCCTGAATTGAGGCTGACAGTAACAAGATCGCCCTCTTTTGCACCGGCCTTGTTCAACACTTCGGTTACTATCTTAGAATTTGTTAGACAAGAGTGACAACTATGTGTTGATTTGCAACCACCGCAGACGCCCGTTCTTTCGGTAACCACTTGAGCCCATCCTTCTTTTTCAACGCCTGTAACCAAACCTTTTGTATGTGCCACTTTATTGCTCCTTTAAAAACCTTTATGCCATAAAAATAATTGATTTGCAAAACAATTAGTATGGCGGTTGGATGTAATTATATGGTCATCGAAATTAGAAATATTTTGATTTTCTTCATGCCGTCTTCCTCTCTATTATGTAAATTTTCGTATTCATCACAAATTTCCTTTCTTTCTTGTTTTGCTTTTGATTATATTTAAAAGCAAGGATCATGCCACATTGTAGTATTTATATTTAACTATCTAATTTTACAGGTGTTATTAGAATCCAATATTAAAAAAAGTGCTATTTTTTTGTGAAAGGGCGTAAAAAAGTGGGTAAAAAGTTAGCAGCTTTCGCTCTGGAAAGCTATCCATTCTGTTCTGACGGCCTCACCCACATCTGCCAAAGCATTAGAATGACATCAATGGCAAAGACTACTCCAAAAAGAGCACCACCAGGGATGTGCAGCCAGAAAAAAGCCTGATGGACAAACAGCTTAAGCCAAACTGAAGCCAAATCAATAATTACACCGATGAAGGGGAGTACAATCAGCCAAATGCGGGCCTTTAGGCCTAAATCAAGAAACAGAACAATGATTCCCATGAGGATAAAAATTGCACTCATGCCAAAAATGTGGATGTGAGTAAATCTCAGTGCGAAAATAAACTCATCCGTCTGATAAAAGGGGGTTGATTTTTCTTCTACGGAGGTGTCAGCAAATAGATCTCCTCTCATAGCGGAATGTTTTTCAATCTCATCCTGATCTGACATCGCGTTTTTGTTTTCGCCCCAGAAGGTGGGAATAATATCATGCACGATGATCTGTCCAGCGGCAACACAGAGCCCCAATGACATCATCACAATGATCACCGTGACCAATACTTTTCCGGTCAAAGGCCAATCCCTCAAACAGGCTCCCCGCTCAGAGAAATTTGATTTTCTTTTTTGTTTTGTCATGTTCATCATTAAAACTCCTATTTCCCGGTGAAGTTAGAACCTCTGTAATCCCCTTTTTCGGTGAAAAAGATATAAACCGATTTAGGTTCGCCCTTTCTGCGACTGAATTTTACAACAAACTCTCGGTTGTTGTCACCTTGGCGCGAAAATACTTCGATATCTTCCAAATCCGTTTCCCAGGCATTTGTGAGCTTTCCGGATGCCACCAACCGGTCATATAGCGTAATCCCTTTTTTAGCTGCCTGTAATGCAGTAAACTCCATACCACCATGCCCTTTGGGGCCGTGTGCCAATATTGCCGAAGCGGGTAGCAATAGAATAGACAGTATTAAGAAAAATATACGGATGTCCCTTGTTTTTAATTTAAGCCTATATAGTACTGATAGTTCATTCATGAAACCTCCTCATATTTCTTTCGTGTTTTGATTAATATTAATGAAGCTCGAGTTAACCTTTAAAATTTAAGTTCTTTTAACAAATCTAAAGCAAAACATATGCCAAGAAAGAATCGATAACCCATTTTGGTGGATGACAAATGATTAAAAAACGAGAGAATTCTATAATTATTTCAAGAGAATAATTTTATGAGGTTGGAGCAGGGCGGGCTATTACTCCATCATTCCAGTATTCAAATATTCTCCCGCCATGGCGGAATGATCGAAGCGAACTAACTTGTTCCGTATTCTTTAAGTTTTAACTGCAGGGTGCGGCGGCTGATCCCAAGAATCTTTGCGGCATGGGTACGATTGCCTTTGGTTTCCTCCAAAGTCATTAGAATCATTTCTTTTTCGACGTCTTTGAGAGATCTTCCCGGAGTGAGACCGATCTCAGATTTTAATAACTCTGGGTCCAGGGCCCGTAAAGTATCAGGGAATTCGTCCGGGGTTATCATATCTCCTCGAGCCATAATCACTGAGCGTTCTACCATGTTTGCAAGTTCCCGGACATTTCCGGGCCAGTCGTAACGCATTAGCAAGTCGGTTGCCCGGGGCGTAAAGCCTTTTATAAGTCTTCGGTTCTTTACGGCATATTGTTTAAGGAAGAAATCCGTCAGCAATGGAATATCTTCACGCCGTTCGCGCAAAGGCGGGACGCTGAGGGTGACGACATTGATTCGATAAAAAAGATCTTCGCGGAAATGACCTTCCTGAATTTCTTCTTTCAAGTTTTTATTTGTGGCAACAATCACACGGGTGTCTATCCTAACAGTATTCGAGCTGCCCACGGGTTCGAACTCGCGCTCCTGAAGCACACGAAGGATCTTGGCTTGTGTTTGAGGGGCCATCTCAGCGATTTCGTCCAGGAATATTGATCCCTTATGAGCCAGTTGAAAACGGCCCTGCCGGCGTGTTAAGGCGCCTGTAAATGCCCCTTTTTCATGACCAAACAGCTCACTTTCCAATAAGGTTTCAGGCAGGGCAGCACAGTTGACCTTGATCAGGGGTTTTTCACGGCGTGGGCTGTTCAAATGGATGGCGTTAGCTATGAGTTCCTTGCCCGTACCGCTTTCACCGGTAATAAGCACGGTGGCTTCAGTTGGAGCAACTATCGCGATTGTCTCCAGCAATTCGCGCATCGCAGAACTTTGACCAATGATTTTTGAGAAATCGAAGCGATCTTTAAGCTGTTCCCTAAGATATATGTTCTCCTTTTCCAATTGTTTATGCAGCAGGGCTTTATTAATCAGAATCTTAAGTTCATCAATATCGAGCGGTTTGGTCAAATAATCGTAGGCACCTGATTTCAGTGCCTCCACTGCCGTACTGACCGAAGCGTAGGCCGTCATGATGATAACAGGTATCCCCGGACTGATTTCCTTGATCCGTTTCAGGGCCTCGATGCCGCCAACCAAAGTCATACGAACATCCATCAAAATGAGGTCATAGAAGCGTTTCTCCACGGCGGCAATTGCCGTTTGACCGTCTTCAGCCTGCCGTATCTCGTAACCTTGGGCGGAAAGAACTGTTTCAAGCATCTTACGATGGACGTAATCGTCATCGACAATTAGGATTTTCGGTTTCATCTCCTTCCTCAAGTTAAATAGGACACAGATTTTCGCAGATATACACAGATAATATTATTATTTATAATTTAAAAAACTTTTTAATCTGTGTTCATCTGAGTCCCAAAAAAGTAAATTCCTATACTATCAAGTTGGTTCGCTTCGCTCACAATTGGAATGTTGGAATACTGGAATACTGGAATAATGGGTTGAAGCAAAAGACCATCCCTCAATAAATTATTTTATTTACAGTATGTTGTAGAATTTCCGAGACGTTCAATAATTGCCAGGGTTGATGAATTCGTAAAAAGTCCGATTTAGACGGTTTCGTAAAAAGTTCAAATTCAAGGCGTGCAAATTTTGTAATCATGATGCGTACTTTTCGTACGTTGAATGATTACGAAATGCAGCACAACGCAGAAGTTGGGCTTTTTACGAGACCGTCAAACATTAAACAGCGAGGGTTTAGCCATGGAAGAGGAAAAAATCGGTTTCGTTTCTAATTACTTTAGCAAAATATCAGTCGCTTCTGTTGAGATAACGGACGGAACAGTGTCAGTGGGAGATACTCTCCACTTTTTGGGGCACACGACAGATTTTGAGTTCAGAGTAGACTCCATGCAGATCGAGCACAAATCTGTAACAGAGGCGAAGAAAGGTGATAGCGTTGGCGTAAA
>JAUVTO010000208.1 GCA_030601485.1 Desulfobacterales bacterium
CCGCGTTCACATAAAATAACCTTTTCATTTCCCTCCGAAAGAATATATTCGGCGGACATCAGCCATTCCTCAATAGTGGATGAAAGCCCTCTCTTTAGAACCACCGGTTTTCCGATACGACCCACGCACTTTAACAGTTCAAAGTTCTGCATGTTGCGTGCCCCAACCTGAACGACATCTACATACTTCATCATCATGTCCGCCTGAGTGGGTGAGGTTATTTCGGTCACAACACCAAGACCGGTGACTTCCCGGACTTCGGCTAAAATCTTTAACCCCTCCTCCTGCAAACCCTGGAAGGAATAAGGGGAAGTTCTCGGTTTGAAGGCGCCACCACGGAACAGAACGGCCCCGTATCTTCTTACCTCCCTGGCAATGGTCATGGCCTGGTCCCTGCTTTCAACCGCACAGGGTCCGGCGATAATTGTAATGCGTTCTCCACCCACAACCACATCCCCAACCTGAACAAGGGTATCTTCGGTATGCAACTGTCTGCTTACAAGTTTAAACGATGTGGATATTGGGATCACTCTGGCTATGCCGGGAAGCTGTTCGAAAAAATCGGTCTTTTTGCCTCCCTTGCCCACCGCTCCCAGTACGTTCTGTCCGGCTTCAGACATTTCACGAACAATATAGCCCTCATTGAACAGTATGCTCCGGATATTGCTCTTTTGATCCTGCGTAATTCCATTTTCCAGTACCAGAATCATGATAACCCTCCTTTGAATTAAATGAACCCCAAAAAAAAGCCCCGAGATTCTATTTCCCGGGGCTTTAAAAAAAATAAACCCCGGACAGACCGGCTCTGGTCCATCCGGGGTATTGCAACTTTAGGCGTTACGCAACCGGACGGACGCTCCTAAAACTAAAAAAGAAACGTCCAAAATTGTTTTGTAATCTGTTGCGATAACGTATTGGCATCAATTGGATTCCTAATCTGTATTTTCATAGTTTATTACTCAATTATTTTATGGCTGTCAAGAACTGTTTTTAAAATTAACTCTAAATTCACCATCAAAATCGTAGAAGTTCTGTTATTTAAGATATCTTGATCACACAAATTAGTCAATCGTTGACGTTTGTTTGTGATAATGATAGCAAGGGCACCTGATAATAAAGGCGTGCATAGTGCAGACCCGCATGCGATGTGTTGTGGGGGATTTTCTGTGATTTTAAAATATCATGCTCGTTAGTGTCCATCCATAAATGAGGATTTTTGTTCAAGATCAAGGCATGTGAAAAAAATAACCACAGGCATATGTTTAATATTCCGAGGATTATTTTTTGAACATAACGCAGAGATTGGGCAAAAAGACCATTTATGGATGGACACTCGTTAGGTTGAGCCTTCTACCTTATGAACATTCTACTGATTGAAATTAATCCGTTTGCGCCGACAATGACGCCTATTTCGTTGGGCTATATTGCCGCCTTTCTTGAATCAAAGGGGTTCAGGACCAAAATATTAATTGTGGGGCAGGATACGTCTTTGTCACGTTCCGGTTTTTATGAGCTTATCACCGGCTTTCAACCGGCTCTGGTTGGTTTGACGGCCTACCAGAGAACCATGCTTTATGTAAGAGGCTTTGCCAACCTTATAAAGTCTATGGACAATAATATTAAGGTGGCCATTGGGGGTCCACAGGCGACCTTCATGCCCTCTTCCGCCTTTAAAGAACTTGCGGATATTGATTATATCTGTCGATCTTCGGGCGAAGTAACGTTGCTAAGGGTGGCGCAGGCCATCAAAAACGGGACGCCTTTTTCGGATCTTGCAGGCGTAAGTTATAAGGACACCCAAGGCGCTGTCTTTGATACTCCGGAGATTGAAGGCTTTACAGAGTTGGATCATTATCCTTCGCCATACCTGAATGATATTTTTGACTATTCCTGTATGAATGAAGCCGTCATGCTGACCTCTCGCGGATGTCCTTATCACTGTATTTACTGTTACACTCCCCATGCTTTTAAACACAAAATAACCTTTCATTCCATTGACCGGGTCATGGAAGAAATCAGATGGGTAACCCAAAAAGGGGTAAAAAGACTTTGGTTTGCCGATCCCAATATCTCCTGTAAACCCACACGGCTCATAGAAATTTTTGACAGAATCCTGACTCAAGGCATTGAGGTGAAGATGTGGGTGCAGACCCGTGTGGACCTTGTAACTGAGGAGTTGATGAAGAAGATGAAACGAGCCGGGGTAGGTGTTATTGCTTTTGGGCTCGAGTCGGCTTCTGACCGTGTATTAACAAAGCTTGGCAAGCAGATAAACACGGAACAGGTGGCCTGGGCCATCCGGCTGGCCCAGGACCAGGGCATAGAAGTAGAACTTTTTACCTTGTTTGGTCTGCCTTACGAAACTTTTGAGGATGCGGTGAAAACACTTGAGTTTGTGAAAAAAAACAACGTCAAGATTATGGGGAATAGCAATTCACAGCAAATGCAGATTTATTTCGGAACACACCTGGCCAAACATTACAAGGATTACAATATACGACCGTTGAATAATAACTGTCCGGCATATATGTCGATTGGATCTCAGTACGAAACCCAATGGTTTGGAATCGATGAGCTTCAAAAAATCCAAAGTATGTGGCGGGCGAATTCTCTTGACGGAGGGCAGCGGATCGTATCGTGATAACATAACAAACAACTGTCTATGATCAAACCCGCCATACAAAAAATATACGTAGTCCTGGCCAAACAACAGGATAAGACCGATTTCGAGTTGCTTTGTCATATATTATCGGGCCTGTTTTCATATGTAAACCTGACCTCTAATCTTTATCTGGTTGCCGAGAATCTGCCCGAAAGTATGCCCCGGATTGAACGGATTCAGAAAGACGTGGGCAAATTCCTCAAGGCCAACCTGTTTGCACGGCTTTATCTTCATTTTGTCCATTCAGTTAGACTGACAAACGTCAAGGAAATAGATTATTATTTTGATTATTATTACCAGTCCTTGAAAAGAGCGGCCGGCGAATTTGACAGAGAGGGCTTCATACATCAGGAAGTGCCCAGGCTTATATTGCTGCCGGTTATTGCTCCGGATCACCGTGTTGAGTCCGCTACACTAATCGGGCTTCTTAATGCGCTTAAAAGCATTTTTATGTTGCCCTGTCTTTACCTGGACAAAACCACCTTTTTTCTGTCCAAAGATAAAGATCTTCTGACCCGGACGGAAAAGATTTATTTTGGCAATGGCCACCCAAGAGAGCCTGCTGAAATTGCATGCAATCTGTTTTATCAGGATCTCCTTGATGAGTCATTAACTAAGTTGGCATCCAAAGCTGAATTTATGTCCGTCCCCTGCCCGGCTTCACTCATTATTTCGGCCAAAGACGGTAAGATTTATTGTTGTATGGATGCATTTCGCAAGAATGAAAGCCTGACCGATATTTATGGAAAAAGTGCGGATGAACTCATGGAAATTTACTATGAACACGACCATTCCAAAAGAGATTGCCTGGGGTGCAGAC
>JAUVTO010000017.1 GCA_030601485.1 Desulfobacterales bacterium
GCAATGACACACATAAACGCCGATTTTTTTGGCCATTTTTCTCCCTCGTTATTTTTTTTTCATCTGAACACGAAATGAAGCATCCCGTTCCATCTCTTCGATGATGATCAGCTCGTATGAAAATGCCGGTAATACCTTAAACAGGTCTCGTCGCGTATCCGGATCGTGCCCCAGGATTTCAAGAATCTGGTCGGGCTTCATTTCCCTGAATGTTTGGGTAACCTTTAGGAGGGAAATCGGCGGTATGGCGCCTCTTAAATCGAGGATATGATCCGCATTACGTCTCACACATAAAATTCCTTTTATTGTTGCACCAAATACCGTGAAAGCTATGAGCAAAGTTGGTGCCAGGTTCCAGCGTTCGGTATTAAAGAGACGGAAAATCGAATCGCAGCCGGTGCATATCTTAAAATTATTATATAAATTCAAATGTTTAAAATTATTATTTAATAAATAATCGTTTGCGGTGATCTCGACCTGGAGATTTTTTGTAGATTTTCAGTTGCAAAAAACTGTTAAACTGTTAAAAAACGAATTTAACAGTTGCTAAGTATTTAATACCTAACCCGAATAAACCGGACCCAAACAGGAACACACTATGTTTTCTTTGTCGCAAAGCTTTGGGCTGCTCAAATAAGTTTGAAGTGAGCTAAAGTGAACTAAAGTGCCTAAAGTTAAGGTATCGCTCGCGTAGCGCAGGCGCTTGCGCCGCGTGTCGCTCCATTAGATTATAAAATTGAAACACCGAAAGTGTACAGTCCTTCGACGTTGGATGTTCGATGTTGGACGTTCATTTCCGTTTCAAAACTTTACGCAATACATACTTGAGGATACCGCCGTTTACAAAGTAATCAACATCGATGTCTGTATCCAGGCGGGCGATTACTTCAAAATTGACCTCGCTTCCGTCTTTCTTTAACGCCGTTACCTGTAAAATCTTGCGAGGATGCATATTCTCGATCCCGCTTATAAAAAACGTTTCAGAGCCTTTAAGACCAAGACTTTTCAGGCTATTGTTTTCCTTGAATATCAGCGGCAAGATCCCCATTCCAACAAGGTTACTCCTGTGTATGCGTTCGTATGATTCGGCGATTACCGCCTTTACTCCCAGAAGAAGTGTTCCTTTTGCAGCCCAGTCCCTCGATGAACCGGTTCCATATTCCTTACCCCCGAGCACCACAAGAGGTCTGGTTTCATCTATGTACTCCATGGCGGCATCGAAAATGAACATCTCCTTTTCATCCGGAAACTTTAAGGTAAAACTGCCTTCTTTCGGAGCAACGAGCCTGTTTTTTATTCTGATGTTCCCGAATGTACCCCGTATCATGACTTCATGGTTACCCCTCCTGGATCCGTAAGAATTGAAATCTGCGGGCAGAACGTTTTGTTCTTTGAGGTATTTACCCGCAGGATAATCTTCCGGAATTGCTCCGGCAGGGGAGATGTGATCGGTGGTAACAGAATCGCCAAGCACAATAAGCGCATTCGCATTTTTCACATCCCAAGGTTTGTGCAACTCAAGCCCGAAATTTCCAAAATACGGCGGTTTTTTAATATAGGTAGACTCCTTATCCCAGTTGAAAGTTGTACTTTCGGCAACCTGAAGCTCCTGCCAGAATTCGTCTCCGTCAAATATTTTCCGGTACTCCAGCTCAAAAAACTCTTTTTTGACATGTTTCTGAACAAGGCTTTCTATTTCATCACCGGTTGGCCAGATATCTTTAAGGTAGACCGGTTCACCGTGACGATCGTTCCCGATCGGCTCTGTGGTCAAATCGATATCGATTTTTCCGGCAATTGCCAGAGCCACCACCAGCATTGGCGATGCTAAAAAATTCCCTTTGACACTTTGATGGATTCTGGCCTCAAAATTGCGGTTCCCTGACAGGACCGCAGCAACGGTCAGGTCATTATCGGATATTGCTTTTTCTATTTCTGGATGCAGGGGACCGCTGTTTCCGATACAGGTCGTACATCCGAAAGCCGCCAGGTGAAAACCAAGATCCTCAAAAAAGGGCATCAGCCCGGCATCTTCAAGATACCGAATCACGACTTTTGATCCCGGCGCCAGCGAAGTTTTGACATAAGAAGGAACTTTCAATCCCCTGGTTACAGCCTTTTTGGCCAAAAGACCCGCTCCGAGCAGGACATAAGGATTTGAGGTGTTTGTGCATGAGGTTATGGCAGCGATAACAATGCTTCCGTGGCTGATTGTTACGGCTTTCCCATCAAGATTCAGCTCACATATTCTTGAATCAATCTGCTTGCATACCGGTGCCCTGACCGTCCGGCAACCGGATTCGTCGTGAAACGTGGAAATGTTGGCCATGTCTGTGTCTCTATCATATTCACATTCCAGTGCCGCAGCAAACTTACCTTTCAGATCCTTCAGCTCGATCCTGTCCTGGGGCCGGGCCGGGCCGGCAACAGAAGGTTCGACTGTGGAAAGGTCCAGCTCGAGGACTTCGGTGTAGTCCGGTTCTTCTTTACCGTTATAAAATAGACCAACCTCTCGGGTATAGGCTTCAACCAGATCGGCCTGTTTTCCCCGATGGGTAAGGTAAAAGTATTCTACGGTCTTCTCGTCCACCGGGAAAAATCCGAGGGTCGCACCGTATTCAGGCGTCATATTGGCAATGGTTGCTCGGTCCGGGACCGACAGTTTCTTCACTCCGGATCCGAAATATTCTACAAATTTTTCCACGACATTATGTTTCCTGAGCAGTTCAGTTACCAGCAGCACAAGATCGGTTGCCGTAATTCCTTCTTTCATTTTCCCAACCATCTTTACACCGACAACTTCAGGGATCGACATATAATACGGTTGCCCTAACATGACTGCCTCGGCCTCGATGCCTCCGACACCCCAGCCCATCACCCCGATTCCATCAATCATCGTTGTATGTGAGTCGGTGCCGACCAGAGTCTCGGGATAAGCAATCGTCTTGCCGTCGAATTCTTCGATCATTACCACCTGCCCTAAATATTCAAGATTTATCTGGTGACAGATACCCGAATTCGGAGGAACAACACGGAAATTGTTGAAACTCTTCTGAGCCCATTTCAAGAGAGCGTATCTTTCCTGATTTCGCTCATATTCCTTGGCCACATTTTTTTGTAAAGCGTCCTTGGTGCCAAAGTAATCAACCTGCACGGAATGGTCTATGATTAGATCGACCGGTACAAGAGGGTTGATTTTCCTCGGATCACCGCCCAGCTCTTTTACGGCATCCCGCATGGCGGCTAAATCAACCACTGCCGGAACACCGGTAAAATCCTGCATCAGGACCCGAGCCGGATGAAAAGGTATTTCTACCGGTTCTTCATATCGTTTTTTCCACCTCGCGATCTTGAGCACATCCTCCTGCCTGACAATACGACCATCCAATTTCCTTAACAGGTTCTCAACCAGGATTTTAATGGAAAAAGGGAGTCTTTTAATATCTGCCATACCCCTTTCCTCGAGCAAGGTGATATCTGAAATATTATACGTTTTGCCTTTAACTTTTATCTGCCTGGTAAAGTCTTCTTTATTCATGGCTGCTCCTTTTCACCTAATCTCAAATGTCTAAGAAGTATGCTTGACGGTTTCGTAAAAAGTCGAAAAACACCCTTTTTTGTCATTCCGTCCCGGATCGGGGTCCGGGATGACGGCCAAGCCGGAATCCAGTAAATTCAATGGCTTCTGGATGCCGGATCAAGTCCGGCATGACGGTTTTAGGACTTTTTACGAGTTTATCATGCTTGACGGCTTGGTAAATCCCGCCTCGCTTTGCTTGGCAAGCGGGAGCGACTCCATAACTTTAGGCACTTTAGCTCACTTTAGGCACTTCTAACTTGACATGTTATGCCCTTTATATCAATTAGCTGAGCAGATGTCATTTACGATAACTCGATATTTTTTGACAAAGTCCACTGGATTGTATGATAATTTTGCCTTGCGAAGACCTTCGATATCAAGGTCCTGTTCGCGATTTACAAATTCGAATTTATTTCCTGAATGCTCAAGGAACATCTGATTGATAGCCTGATAAATCCCTTTATAGTCAGGGTTTCCTTTTTCAAAATGAATCACAAGTGTATCATCTGTGAAGCTTTCTGCTATTGCATAACCGGCCATTTTTTGATTTACGATGATTGCACCGCCCGTGAGGCCTTGTATCTTTTCCCATTTGCTTAAAATCCTTGAAATCGTCCGGTTTTCAGCAGATAGCACATCAGACGACTCACAGTCGCGCCAGATACACCAGTCTTCTTGCATCTCCATCGCTTTATGGATCATATCTGTCCCAAAAGGAACATATTCAAAGTCATATTTTTTCCTGAACTGATTCAAGAGGTTCTTTTTTTTATGAAAGCGTTTGCCTTTGAGTTCTATGAGTTCAGTCACAGAGTAGAGATAATCCCAGTGACCTCTTGATTCTTCAACAGAAATAAGATGTTTAAAGCTGTCTTTCCATAACCGGAGCAGGCTCTCAGGCATGCGGTCGAATATGGTTTCGCTGCTAAAATATTCAGAAAAACACTTCTTCCAGTCAATTCTATCCCATAAGCCCACAGGAGCCCAGTACAATTCTTCCGGAACGGTCTGCTTTATCCAGACAAGCTTATCCGACCATGCCCAGTAAAGTCCGTATTCCTCAGCCCACCCCCACAGGTTCACAAAACTGTAATCGGAAGCCTTTTGCGAACACAAAGCAAAATGATTTGAATATTCTTTTTGTTTATCCAAGGTTATGGGTTCAAAAATTAAAGACATATTCCACTCAACCTCCCAATAGGAAATTTTCACAATTATTAATGTTCATGAATAAAGCAAACTTTATGCCAGAAATAGGACGACCCCTATTGGGTCATAAGTTCATCTATTTAAGCAATGGAATAAATTTATGGTTGGCTTTTGGAAATGGATACTGGTCAATGTCTTGGAGCTTTATCCAGAGATAATCTATGGGTTCGTTCAATTGAACATTACCCGCCAGGTATTTGCAGCAAAATACATCCGCATGAATTTTAAAATGGGTATAACCATGTTTTACCCTGGTGAGGTGTCTAAAGCGATACTGCGAAAATTCAGGGCTCCTGAACTGGCGTAAATCTGAATGCAACATCTTCTATTAAACACTGAACTATGAGCTAAAATAAAAAATGAACGTCCAACACCCGCCGTGCCCGCGCCCGTCGCGGCAGGTCGAACATCGAAGGAATGTACACCTTCGGTGTTTCAATTTTATAATCTAATGGAGCGACACGCGGCGCAAGCGCCTGCGCTGCGCGAGCGATATCCTTATTCGACGTTCGATGTTGAGCGTTCGATGTTCAAATTGTTGCATCTGAAATTACGACCGAGCTTTCATAACACCTCGAAAATACATACATAGGTCAGAAGTTCTGAATTTATTGTAGATGAAAGGTGATGTTAATATACATGGGAACATGTCTGTAAGATACAAAAAGAGATTGATCATCTTCACCCGTTATCCGGAACCGGGAACTACCAAAACCAGACTTATTCCGCTTCTCGGGGCAGAAGGTGCTGCAGATCTTCAGCGCAAAATGACGGAACACATTCTGTTTCAGGTGAAAAGATTATCGACATCACGTGAATTAAGCGTTGAGATTCGTTATGAAGGCGGCAATGAGAGTTTAATGAAAAACTGGCTTGGCCCTGATTTTGATTATCGGCTCCAGGGCAGCGGTGATCTTGGACTGCGCATGCAACGTTCTTTTGAGGATGCATTCAGACCCGGAACAGAGGCGGTTGTCATTATAGGCACTGATATTCCTGATTTATCAGGTGTTGTGATTCAGAAAGCCTTTGATGTCCTTAAACAAAAAAATGTGGTGTTGGGTCCTGCCAAAGACGGAGGATACTATCTCATCGGATTACAAAAAGACTCTTCATCACAGGCCATCCCTTATTTATTTACCGGTATAAACTGGGGAAAGGATGGTGTTCTTAACAAAACCTTAGAGGTCGTGAAGAGCCTTGGATTAAACTTTTCGCTTCTTGATGAACTGGAAGATGTGGACCGGCCCGAAGATCTATCGATCTGGGGACGGGCGCATAATCTGAACAAACTAGAATTTTTACCCAAAAACATTTCAGTTATCATACCGGCCATAAATGAAGCAGATAATATTGCAAATACCATAGAAAGCATTGGGCCTGAGAATAACAGGGAGATCATTGTAGTAGATGGGGGAAGTGACGACCATACAGTATTGATTGCGCAATCACTGGGTGCAAGAGTTATTAATAGCTCACCTTTACGGACACGGCAAATGAACCAGGGTGCCGCTGAAGCCACAGGGGATGTGCTTCTTTTTTTGCACGCAGATACACGTCTGCCGGAAAAATTTGAAGAATTTGTTCTTAACAGCTTCAAACAACCCGGAATGGTTGCCGGAGCATTCGAGCTGCGTATCGATTCCGACATTCCTGCCCTTCGGCTTATTGAGCGCCTTGCAAACTGGCGCTCCCGATGTCTGAAAACACCTTATGGCGATCAGGCGATTTTTATTTTATCACGGGTTTTTCATCAGGTTGGAGGATTTCCTGATATTCCCATAATGGAAGATTTTGAACTGGTCCGGCGCTTGCGAAAGCAAGGGAAAATAGCAACTTTACCAGTGCCTGTTTTAACATCCCCCCGCCGCTGGCAAAACTTAGGCATATTAAAAACCACCCTAATCAACCAGTTGGTTATTGCAACGTATTTTATGGGTATTGCCCCAGAGGTGATTGCACGATGGTATCGCCGCAGCAAAGGTGTCTCTGAAAGGAGGTAAAAAATGTACGATTCGGAATTTAAAGATATTACTGCCAAAGAATTGAACCAATTTGTCAAATCCCACAATGAAAAGGAGTACCTGCTTGTGGATGTCCGACAGCCGGATGAATATTCGGAAGGCCACATCCCAGGGGCTAAGTTTATTCCCTTGAATGAACTCGTATCCGATCTTTCCGGTTTACCTGCAAACAGGGATCTTATTTTCTACTGCCATAGCGGTGGTCGCTCTCTGGCGGCAGCATCCATATTTTTTGAAGAAGGTATTACTGAAAAAACAATATACAATCTGGAAGGAGGGATCCTTGCCTGGGAAGGCAAAACCCTGAAAGGATTTCCCAAAATACAGGTTTTTGATAAAACCAAAGCACCTGTGGAACTTCTGCTCACCGCCATGGATCTGGAAAAAGGAGCCTGGCGATTTTATACATATATTCTGGATAACATCTCAGTTGATCCGATTATTCCTACCTTGGAACAGTTGTCAAAGGCGGAAATCGCACATGCCAAAACCGTTTACGGGTTCTGGAAAAAAGCGGCAAGCGCTCCCATTGCCTTTGACCAACTCTACGAAAGCCTTGGGGGAGAAATCCTTGAAGGTGGGGAAAGCCTTGTGGAAGTGCTTGGATACCTGGAAAATATTGAGGAAAACCGGTGCCTGCGAATTTTAGAACTGGCCCTTCACATCGAGTACGCTGCCTTTGATCTATACAAAACCATGGCCGAGCAAGAAAAAGATCAGACTGTCCGGGACAGCTTTTTATCCATTGCCCAGGCCGAAAAAAGCCATATGCGAATGCTGATTCGCGCGCTGGATCAATGCGCTTGATGCCGGAACCTATCTTTCATACAGGATATTGGCCATATGTAACCGTTCACGGATTTCTTTTAAATAACAAATTCCAAGCGCCAAAGATCCATTAAATCCCAAATTCCAAGCACCAAATTCCAAATCTCAAGCATCAAATTCAAAACATCATGCCAAAGGCAGGCAAGAATCTAAAGTTCCAATGATTTTAATTAGTTCGATTTTTCCAGTATTTATAAAAATATCTTTTTCAATTCGTCTGTCTTTCTTCAAAATCATAAGGTTTCGAATTTTGAATTTCGGTTACGCGCAGCGCAGGCGCGTGTTGTAATTTTTTTGTTATTTGGGATTTGTTATTTGGAATTTTAATTAATTCAACGACTCTGTGAACGGATACGGCCATATTAATCGTTTAGCTCTAATTTTACATACTGTATTATGAGACATTTATGCATCAAAAAGTTTTTATTTAAACTGTATTCACCTATCGCCAAATAATGATCAATTATAACCAATTAAAATATAATGCTATTCTGATAAAGCTGAATTTTTTTATTTTTGGCATGGAATTTGATCTAACTTAGTAAAAGATGAATTCGTAAAAATTCCGACTAACTGGAGTGTCAACAATGAATTATGTTTTGCCCGTTTTTGCTGGCGTTGTTGCCATTGCTTCTGTTTGCTTTTCGCCTAAAGCCAAGAATGAAGCGACTTTTTTCCGTGGGTTAACAGAAGCGGGGCAGCAGCCCGGCCTGTTGACCTTGACTTTTTCCCAGGTCACAACCTGGATTTTTGCCCGGTCCTTGATGAATGCTGCCATTCTCGGATTTTATTATGGCATCTGGGGAACCCTGGCATATGCCTTTTACTATCTGTCGTTCCTGACGGGCGGTCGTATCATCGACAGCCTGCGGTTTCAACATGGTTATGACAGCGTCCAGTTGTTTCTGCACGATCGTTTCGGGGGTTGGGGCACGGGTTGTTATAATTTCGTTATCGGCATCCGCCTGGTAAGCGAAGTGTTTGCAAATCTTTTGGTCATAGGCATCCTGTTTGGTATGGCGGGATCAAAGGCTTACACCTTGACCATTCTGGGCTTTGCCGCCGTAACCTTATTTTATTCGATGCTCGGTGGCCTTCAGGCATCCTTGCGTACTGATGTGTTCCAAATGGTGGTGTTTATGGTAACACTGGCAATCCTTCTCTTTCTTACTGTCAGCAGCGGCGTATTCAGCCTGGAAAATCTCTGGTTCAAACCGTTCCGGATTGATGAGCCTGGCCCGATTCTGCTTCTCGTGGCTTTTCTGCAGATCTGGAGCTATCCCATGCATGATCCGGTGATGATGGACCGTGGCTTTCTGGCCGATCGAGACACGACGCGAAAAAGTTTCCTCAATGCGGCCTGGATCAGCATTTTATGCATTATCGCTTTTGGCAGCCTTGGCGTGATTGCAGGCGCAAATGCTGTTTCTGGCGAGTCCATGAATACCGTTTTGTTACGTCTGCTGGGAGATTTTCCCATGTTAATGTTTAATGCCGCTTTGATAATCTCAGCGATGTCAACATTGGACAGCACGCTTTCCAGTTCGGCTAAATTGATTGCCGTGGATATGGGTTTATTCCAAAGTAACTTGCGCAACGGCCGTTTGATCATGTCCTTTTTCATGATGATCGGGCTGTTGTTAGTGTTCTGGGGCAACAAAGATCTTTTCAGTGCTGTAGCTGTGAGCGGCACCGCTTCCATGTATCTTGCACCTGTTATTTTCTTTTCCCTCTGGGGAAGGCGTGAAGACATTCCAGTGTGGAGTTATGTGGCAACCTTTATCATCGCAGTGGGCAGCGCCGCCCTGTATTTTGTCGAGTCATCGGGGCACACCCATTGGCTTGGGGAATATCACAAATACACCAAATTACTTATGATCTCCTTTGGAGTAATGTTCTCAGGATGCCTTCTATACTGGATTGGTGGAAAGACATCCACTATCCGAACTCCAAAAAAGGAGGTGCCTGTCCGAATATGAATAATTGCTCTCATAACTTCGTTGTTTTTTATAGTTGCTGTTTGTCCTTTCTTGTGGAAGGAATATAAAAAGCATATTTTAGAAAGCTGATGAATCTTGCTGCCAGGATTCATTTTCAAAGGGCAAGCTCGCAAAGAAAATCGAAAACTCATTCATGGAGGTTTTATCGTGAAAAATGTTTTTTTTATATTAGTAATTATTTTTGCTGCATCAGTTGCTTTTGCTTCGGGACAGGAAGGTAAAGAACTTTTTGAAAGAAAATGCGATAAATGTCATTCCCTTGGACGTTCTTTAAGAAAGACTAAGAATTTAGCGGCATGGAACAGGACAATAAAGAGGATGGCCCGACTCTCTGATGGATTCATTACAGAAAAAGATGTAAAAGAAATAGCAAAATATCTGGCTGTTAAAGAACAACCAATTAAACCTGGCGCTTATGAAAAACCAAAAGAAGATGTTAAAGTGCCTGCGGAGCATGAGTTATTTGAGTTTAAAAAAGTCCGGGTTAACCAGTTCATAGAACCTTCAGTGTGTAGTGAATGCCATTCTGAAAAATATAAGCAGTGGAACGGCTCTATGCATAGTAAGGCTTTTACCGACCCACTCTGGCGTGCAGCGACAAAACTGTTTTTTAAAAAAGCGGTTAAACAAGAGGAAATCCTTGAGATGAAAGCATGTGTAAAATGCCATACCCCTCTTGGTTTCCGTTCCTATAATATTTCTTCTCCCGGGGATAATTATGACAAACTTGCGGAGTTGCCGGCTCAAGGGATTTTCTGTAACTGGTGTCATAACATAAACGAAGTAAAACATATCGGCAATGCTCAATATGACGTGATGCCGGGAGGAGGAGAGGACGACCCATCAACTATGCTTGGCCCACTTAAAGATGCAAGTTCAGATTTCCATCCTACAAAATATTCAAAACTGCATACAAAATCTGAATTCTGCGGGCTTTGCCACAATGTTTCTCATGCGGCAAATAAACTTCCTTTTGAACAAACTTATGACGAATGGAAACACAGCCCTTATAACACTGGAAATCCTGAAACAACGGTCAACTGCCAGGACTGCCATATGAGGCAAAAGCCAGGCATTCCTGCAACAGGAAAAACCAGAAGGCCCGACAATCCAGGGAAAGCGGCTGATGACGGGCCTGACAGAAAACATGTCTGGACTCACTATTTTGTTGGAGCAAATGCAATGGCCACAAAGCTTCTCAAAAGCGATATGCACGCACAGATGGCTGTAGAACGACTCAAGAATGCCGCGGACTTAGAACTTATAAAAAGTAGTTCTTACAGGAAAAACGAACTTTCCCATTTTTTAGTAAAGGTCATAAATTCAGGAGCAGGGCATTATCTTCCAACAGGGATTACAGAAATAAGGCAGATGTGGCTTGATGTAAAAATTATCGATACCAGAGGAAAAATCGTTTTTAGATCCGGTAGTCTTGATAACAAGGGCAATATTGATGAAAATGCGGTGTTATATCACACGCAGCTTGGCAATGAAAAGGGAGAGCCTGTTTTAAATGTGGCGCTGGCAGACAGGATACTTTATGACCACCGTATTCCACCCAGGGGATATATGATCGAAAAATATACTTTTCAGATACCGTCAGATGCTATTTCACCGTTAACAGTTGAAACAACTCTTAAATATCGTAGCGTTTCCCAGTCACTTGCAAGAGAATTGCTTGGTGACAGTGCATCTGAAATTCCTATTGTAGACATGTTTAATTTGGTTGAAAAAATAGAGTTTTAATATTTAAGAAGCGCATTGTAAAAACCCCAAAACTATCCGGGACTGAAATCAAATATTTTATCATGGCTCAATCTGAAGAACAACACATCCGAAAAAGGACTTGTCATATACAGAGGCGAAAATGTTATTGGAAAAAGATCGGCTGTCAGTGTTATTCCCTGGTGGCATTTATAAGGTGGCATGTCAATAAAATATACATCTAATCGAGTCAAAACTCTATCAGACGTTATAAGTTGTTAGTTATCAGTTAACAGTCAACTATCTGTAGGTTAAAATCAGTTTGGATCATCCGGTGAGTTCGATCTTTTAACCGGAGCTATGGTGCTGATGATGCCGAGGAAAGTGATTCCAATCATTGCTGATAGTACGGATGCCGACAGAATTGCCATCTTGGCATAGTTGAGCATGTGAATTGATGAGAATGAAAGATCGGCAATAAACAGGGACATGGTAAAACCGATTCCTCCGAGCATCGCACTTCCAAGAATGTGTGACCATCTGACATCTTTGGGCAAGGATGCGGCTCCGGTTTTTACAGCTATATAAGAAAAAAGCATCACTCCCAATGGCTTTCCAAATACCAGTCCGAAAAAAATGCCCAAGCTTACGGTGTGTACTGCCACTTCCGAAAAATTTACGCCATGAAAATTCAGGCCCGTGTTGCTCAGGGCAAAAAAAGGTAAAATCGTAAACGCTACCCATGGATGCAAAACGTGCATCAGTCGCTGCAACGGTGTTTCCACGTCATGGCAGGCCAATTCCATGGCATGTACGGCATGCATATGTTCTTGATTAAGAAGAATTGAGTATCCACAGCTCTGGTCCTCGCACTTGAATTTTGCCATTATTTGATCTACATTCTGCAAAAAACGATCGGTATCATACCTGCCACGGGCCGGAATGAACAGGGAAACAATGACCCCTGCCACTGTCGGATGAATTCCTGAGCCCAGTACAAAAAACCATATAGCGAGTCCCAAAGCGGCATAGACCAGTGTCCATCTGATCCAAAGAAGATTTGCTATGGCAAGGCAAAGGGTAAGCATGACGCAGACAAAGACATAAAACCAAACAATTTCCTTGGTATAGAATATGGCGATAACCAATACCGCACCAAGGTCATCTGCAATGGCAAAAGCAGCAAGAAATATTCGCAGGTTTACAGGTAGTTTATGACCGAATATGGCGACGGCGCCTAAAGCAAAGGCAATGTCTGTGGCCATGGGGACACCCCACCCATCTATGTTTGAGGAACCCAGGTTAAAGGCAATATAGATAAGGCCGGGAACCAACATCCCCCCCAGCGCGGCGATCACCGGCAGCAAGGCCTTTTTAGGTGATGCCAGTTCTCCCACCAGAAGCTCGCGCTTGATTTCCAGTCCCACGGTAAAAAAAAATAGGGCCATTAGACCGTCATTTATCCAGTGGACCAATGATTTGCTGATATGAAACTCGCCGAAATCCAAAGAAATTTTGGTGTGCCAGAAGCTGTGATAAGTTTCGGCGATATTGGAATTGGCCCAAATCAGGGCAATAACCGTAGCTGCAAGGAGCAACACGCTGCTTGCAACCTGTTTTCTGAAAAATCTTTGGGTAGGCCTTAAAATTTGATTGGCAATTAGTTGCCTGGTAAATGCCATATACGTGCTGGAATTCAACGGCATAATTTCCTATTTCCCAGGGTCAGAACAGACCTCATGAAACCTTTGAAAAATGTCCAATTTTGTTCAAGGCCAAGGAAGGCGAAAATTTTAACCACAGGAATACATTGAGTATTTTGAGGATTAAAATTTGAGCTTGACGCCGGAATTGGGCAAAAGAGGGCGTTTTGCATAGGTCTCATCATGTTGGTCTGTCCTCCAGCATGTTGGAGACGGGGTGTTCTCCATTTGGTAACCAAGCGTTACAGCGGCCAGGGTCCTTCTAATACGGTTGGACATACGGGCATAATCATTGTGCCTTATGCTTGACGTTGTCACAGACCAAATCAACGGCCTTTTCAACCGAGGTTTTTCCCATATCTATAATCAGATCATAAAGGTGTGCTGCGTTCCAGTCTTCATTGAAGTAATGCTCGATATAAGCCCTTAAATCGCCTTCATCTCTTTCGATTAATGCCTTTGCAGCTTTATACTCCAGGTTTTTGTTTTCCATAACCTCCTTGATTTTTATTTTTTCATCCTTTATCAGACGAACATGGAGGGTATTGGGTTTGCCTCGTAAAATACACTGGCCGCCCCATCCAAGAATGATAACATTACCGGCTTCATACACATTCTGAACCAGTTTTCTTGTTGTTTCATAATAATTCTTGTCGTCCAGACAACCATGCTCACGGTCAACTACCTTTTGAACAATAGAACATGTGTAACGATCGATAAAACGAAGAATTCGCGACTGAGAAGTCTTGCGAAACATTTCTGCTTCGCTTTCAGATATATGGAGTTCTTTGGCAATTTCGGCAATTAAATGTTCGCCGATATACTCGTAGCCGAGTCTTTGCGCTGCCTGGGACGCCACCTTTTCGCTTTGGGTTCCAAATTCCTTGCTGATGGTAATTACTGCCATGAAATCCTCCTTTCGTTTTCGGTCAAGCACTATATATGTTTCTCAAGAATAGATCTTATATTCCCGGGTTTTAATTTAACAGGAATTCTCCCTTTCAAAAGCTTTTCGTCGTAAGTCGGTCTCTTTACCTGATAAAAGATGCCAATCGGAATTCGCTCACCATCTCCGTAAATCCATTCTCCGGCCTTGGTAAAAGCGGCTTCTCTATCGGAAGAATCATGCGCCTTGTCTGTAAGTTCGTAGACCCTTTTGTTGTAAAAATCATACGTATTATAAAAGGTGAAACAGGGTTGGAGCACATCTATAAAGGCAAAACCTTGGTGTTTGATGGCAGCTTTAATCAAGAGTTGGAGATGCTTTGGTTTACCCGAAAAGCCCCTGGCCACAAAGGTAGCTCCGGCAGAAAGAATCAGCTCAATCGGATTCAGTGGTTCTTCAGGGCTTCCCCTGGGAGTTGATCGCCCTATAAAGCCGGCTGGGCTGGTAGGTGTAAATTGACCGGTTGTGAGTCCATACACTCTGTTGTTATGGACGATAAAGGTCACATTAATATTCCTCTTGGCACTAAAAATAAGATGTTCGATACCCTCACCATAAGCGTCTCCATCACCGGCATGACCAATCACCACCAAATCCGGATTGGCTAACTTGATTCCGGAAATTGGAGGAGGGACCCGCCCATGAATGGAGTAAAAGCTATTCACTTTTACATAGTCTACTATCTTGGCATGACACCCTATCCCGGATGCCAGGACCACTTTGTTGAGGTCAAGACCTTGATCTTGAAGATCGGCTAAGACCTTTTTGATAGAATTTAAAATGCCGAAATTACCACAACCCGGGCACCATGTGTTTTGGGCATAGGTTCCTAATTCTTTAACCGTTGTCACGATAGCACCTCCTTTACTTTATCTAACAGGACATCTACTGTAAAAGGACGAGCGTCGAAACGCAAAATCATATCGTCAATACAGATACCATGAGCTGAAAGGAGTGTTGCCAGTTGGCCGGTAGCATTAACCTCAACATCAATGATCTTATCAGCATCGGACAAAACTTTTCTTAAAGGTTCTATCGGAAACGGCTCAAGTACCAGAGGTTGAACAACTTTAAGCCCTAATTCTTCAGCCACTTCTATACACGCCCCTTTGGTGGAGCCCCAGCAAAGTAGAACTGTCTTTGATTCAAGATTACCATAAACCTTTACCTGTTCATGCTTGGAAAGTTCATCTTCTATCGTCTTTTTTTTGCGCAAACGTTTTTGCTGCATCCTGACGATTTGCTCGGATTCTTCAGTGGTTATACCATATTCATCATGCTCATAGGATGTTACTTTAACAATTGCCGCAGAATTTCCGGGAAAGGCCAGCGGGGAAATGCCGTTTTGAGTATCCAGATATCGTTTATATTCCCCTTGACCATCCCAAAGAAGTGGATCTTCAGGTTTGACCTTATCCGGATCAGCTTCAAAGCTGAATATGCTCTCGCTTAAGTGTTTATCAGAAAGAACAAAGCAAGGAATTTGAAACTTCCAGGCAAGGTTCATAGCCAGGCCGGTTAGATAAAAGGCCTCCTCAACATTTCCGGGAGCCAGCACCACCTTTAAAAACTCCCCATGACCGGAATTGATAACAAAAGAAAGGTCGCCCTGCATCGTGTAAGTGGGCACTCCAGTACTCGGCCCGGGTCTTTGGACCATTACAAATACAATCGGGAACTCACCCTGACCGGATAAACTCAAAGCCTCGGTCATCAGTGCAAATCCACCGCCCGAAGTGCCAACCATGGTCTTGGCTCCGGAAAAAGCTGCCCCCAGAGCCATAAGGGCAACACCAATCTCGCTTTCAGGATGTATTGTTACCACACCCAGGTCGTCTTCATGTTCTGCCAGGTAGTGAAGAATGGCAGATGCAGGGGTCATAGGATATGCGATATACATATTGAGCCCGGCCTGCACCGCCCCAAGGGCGATGGCCTCGTTTCCTGATATCAATGGAAGAATTTTTTGATTCAGCTTGGGAACGGAGAACCAGGCTTTTTCTACCCTATTATAAGCCGACTGAGCAATCTTAATATTTAAATCGACTTCCTTTTCTATGGTGTCCATCATGACACTTTCCAACACCGGCCACTCAATATTCAAAACTTTGGCCAGTGCCCCGATGGCTGCTGTGTTTCTCATAATGGGCACCCCTTCCAACTCCTTGACGATACCCATAAAGTCAACCCCTACTCCCTGGGATTCCACTTTTTCAGAATCATAGAGAATCATCCCACCTGAGTTGAGGCGATTCTTGTGCTTTTCTACCGCATCCTGGTTTAAGGCCACTATAAGGTCAACCTTTTCCTTGTGAGCTTCGATTTTCTTTTTTGAGGCCCTTATAATGGAAAAATTGTGCCCGCCCCGAATAAGCGAGGGATAATCATCGTAGAAAAAAATACGATAGCCTATTCTATTTAAAAGTCTGGCGAGTGTGTGTCCGGCCTGCCGGATACCATCACCCGCTTTTCCACCAATGAGAATCGATATTTCTTTCATGGTGAATCTCCTAAGATTTATAAAGAGTGTAAACCTGATGGCGTCGTAAAAAGTCTACGACTAATCATCTTCTATTATAATGGCTTGAGCTCCGCATTCATCCGCAGCCTGCCTCACAATCGCTTGGTATTCTCCGGGGACTTCATCAACCTTAACGATGGACTTCAGTTGATCCTCATCATATTCAAAAACCTCGGGACATAGATCGTTACAACGTCTGTCTCCCATACAATTTTCTGTGACTTTTACTTTCATGTTCTTCTCCTTTGCTTTATAAAAAAACTATTTAAAAAACAATTCGAGTCATCCCGGCTGGCTGCGTTACAAAAACTCGATATATGCTTGATATTCCTTAAGTTTTCGTGCCTTACCAGCCGGGCGCCTCAATTCCCAAAATTGTAAATTTATTTTTTTCGTGAACTCTAATTAAATTTCTGACCAATAGCTTTTCCGTAATTTTGACAAGCGCGCAACCCTTCATCTGTTTCAAGAACCTGTTCTTTAAGATCTAATGCACCCAGATCGACCATGTCCATTTTGAAAACATAAAGCATGGTATCATAGATCATATTTGCAGATTCCCCGCTGTGAGTATAGGAACCGAAAGCTCCGCCCATTTTCCCTACCAAATTTGCCTTCTCAGCCAAAAAAAGAAAGGTTTTCATGCCGGCGGTTAAATCTCTATGATACGTCGGACAGCCGAAAATAAATCCATCGTATCCTTTCAAATCTTCTTCACTTTTTATTTCAGAAATCTTTTTCAGTTCAGCACCATTTTCCGTTATACGGATTCCTTCCCCAATATATTCCGCCATTTTTTCCGTATTTCCTGTTCTACTGTAATATGCAACCAATACATTTTTCATTCTTCAATCTCCTTTCTTTGTTAGTATTTTAAATTTGTCGTGCCAGGCACACCTATTACAATACGTTTCGGTCTCTTTACCTATTTCAGGAATTTCAGAATCACTAACATCAGAATCAAAGCAAATCACACCATTCCGGCGTTCAAACTCATAGGTTTCATACTCATCGGCCGGATCTTTCACATAAAATTTAATACACCCGCAAACCGGACATTTCATATGGCTCACCTCTTATTCAACCCTGGAAAAAGCTTTGATATTGGCTTTGCAAACCGGGCATGTTTCAGGCGGCTCATTTCCACAGGTATAGCCGCAAACGGAACACACATAATAACATTCCACTTCTTCCGGATTATCCAGATTGTCCAGAGCTTTTTGGTAAAGGTCGGCATGCACCTTCTCAACAGCATTGGCATATGTGAAGCTGCGCTCCGCCGCTTTATTACCCTCTGATTTTGCCGTTTCGATCATGGGCGGGTACATATGTTTAAATTCATGGGTTTCACCGGCAATGGCTTCTTTAAGGTTCTCAGCGGTAGTTTTAATGGCCTTGAGTGCCCTCAAATGAGCATGTGCATGAACGGTTTCTGCCTCTGCAGCTGCCCTGAAGAGTTTGGCAGCCTGGGTATGGCCTTCCTGATCCGCCTTTTTAGCAAATGCCAGATATTTACGGTTGGCCTGTGATTCCCCTGAAAATGCTTCCAATAAATTTTGTTCTGTTTGACTCATTAATCT
>JAUVTO010000074.1 GCA_030601485.1 Desulfobacterales bacterium
GGATTAAAATTTGAGCCTGACGCCGGAATCGGGCAAAAGGGGGCGTTTTGCAAAGGTCTATTTTGGGGCGGCATAGCCAAGTGGTAAGGCAGCGGTCTGCAAAACCGCTATTCACCAGTTCGAATCTGGTTGCCGCCTCCAAAGAAGCATAGGCTTGCAGGTAATTTCAATAACTTGTGAGCCTTTTTTGATTCTTTACTTTAAGTATGGAAAATCGCGGTTTTTCTTTTTTAATAAAAACCATCCCAATGAAAGAATGAATCATGATTCGCATCAATGAAAATTACCTGAAACTCCAGTCTTCTTATCTGTTTGTTGAAATCGCTAACCGTGTATCTGCATATCAGAAAGAGAACCCGGATGCCGGGATCATACGTCTTGGTATCGGTGATGTAACCCTGCCGCTTCCTCCGGCATGTATTCAAGGGTTTCAGGAAGGTGTAAGAGAGATGGCTTCGGATGCCACGTTCCGAGGCTACGGGCCTGAGCATGGGTATGACTTTTTAAGGGAAAAGATCGCTATCAACGATTATCAGTCCCGGGGGGCGGATATAAGTCCGGATGAAATATTTGTAAGCGACGGCTCCAAATGCGATACGGCAAATATTCAGGAGCTGTTTGCCAAGGATATTCGCCTGGCCATTCCGGATCCGGTATATCCGGTTTATCTTGACACCAATGTGATGGCCGGCCGAACCGGGGATTTTAATGACGGGAGATATGACAAAATTCTCTATTTGGAGAGTCTGCCCGAAAACGGGTTTGTTCCACGCCTTCCTGAAAAACCGGTGGATTTGATTTATCTGTGTTTTCCCAATAACCCCACCGGCGCGACCATTTCCCGGGACACGTTGAAGACCTGGGTAGATTTTGCCCGGGAAAACAAAGCGCTTATTCTTTTTGATGCAGCCTATGAATCCTATATCCGGGATCAAGCCCTTCCCCGCTCGATTTTTGAGATACAAGGTGCTCGCGAAGTGGCCATCGAATTCAGGAGCTTTTCGAAAACCGCCGGTTTTACCGGCACCCGTTGCGCCTGCACGGTTGTTCCCAAAACCTGCATGGCTTATGACGGGAGCGGTCAAAAGCATTCCTTACATACTTTGTGGAACCGGCGACAGTCTACCAAGTTTAACGGTGTGTCTTATCCGGTTCAGAAAGCCGCCGAAGCGGCTTACACTGAAGAAGGTAAAGCCCAGATCATCGGGTTGACGGACTATTATTTGAAAAATGCCGCCCTGATCCGAAAAGAGATGGCAGAACTTGGTTTTGAAATTGTAGGCGGTGAAAATTCGCCGTATATCTGGGTGAACTGTAAAAGCGATGCCTGGGAATATTTTGATTTTCTGCTTAAAAAAGCCGGTGTGGTCACAACTCCGGGTCCCGGATTCGGCAAATGCGGCAATGGCTTTATCCGTATCAGTGCCTTTAATAGTTACGAAAACGTTGAGAAGGCAATGGCGCGAATCAGAGACGCTCTTTGATCGGTATACAGGAATGCGGCTTACCTATTGTCGCTGCCACCTGATGCATATCCCTTTCTCGATCTTAAAATATTTTGCAAAACCGGCCTTCACTTCAACTACATATTTGATTGGCCCTTCCGATCTGTAAATTTTGTCTGACATGGGTGTTGTGTATTCTGCGATATTGACCACACACCCGTTTTCCCCAACGAAAATGATATCAAGAGAAATCGGCGTATTTTTCATCAGAAATTTTTGCGGTTTTACGCTCTCAAAAACGAACAGCATGCCATGGGTATGATTTATTGAAGTTCGCCCCATGAGTCCTTTCATCTGAGTTTCAGGCGTATCTGCGATTTCGATGTTAATTGACGAAACCACTGAATCATCAAACCGCACAAATTCAAGCGCGCCGTCTATTCGCATGGGTGTGTCTGTCCGGGCAGGAAATGATACGGGATGGCGCGGGCTGCATGCGGAACATAACACGGTTCCTAAAAACAAGAAAACCCAAAAGACCCGGCGGGGTGAGTGGTGAGAGGTTACTGTCATTACCGTTTTAACCAAAAGTTTTTTGATATGTTCTTGTCATCGGTCAACACAGGCGTTGATCAAAAATATAACGATCACATATGCAATAGGCGGCGGCGGTTTCAGTGAAGTGAATAAGTTCGGGCAGGGAAATCCTTTGATTAAAACCTCCCAGGTGCGGGCCTGTCAAAATGGTTATATCTTCCAGACCTCTGGGAAGCCCCTCTATGTTGTTCCGGTTAAATCCTCGCTCCAATAAAAATTCATTGAATTCAACATCGCTCATCTCCTGTTGATCCGCGACTCTGAAAATCTCCTCCATGTATCGATCAACTCCGAATTCATCAATCAAACGTAACACAAAATTATCAAAATCAACAGGCAAACGATCCCCGGTTTTTCTTCCTGTGAATCCTTCATAATAGGAGTTAAATGAAGCTTCTATCAGCTCCCGCATTAAATCAGCGCAAAAAAGGTTTCGTGCATCTACGGGAAATCCCTTTTTATTAAAACCCGTCCGTTCAGGATCATGATTGCGGAAATAACTGGCGCCTATCAAAATAATACTTATAAGATGATTTCCGACAAACCTGTAATATCTGCAAGAAGCGCCTGAGATCGCCTCAAGATGCTCAAAATCTCTGATCCCCGATTTGCCCAGATTAGGATAGCGGCATGACATTAACCATCTGTCCAGCCTTCCTCCTCTGGGCCATTCATAATATCCTCCGTCACATCGCCGGCGCCGTTGTACACGATTATGAAAAAGAGGTACCGGAGCGGTGTGAACCATACCCATGGATGCCAGTCTTCCCAGAAGATAGGCGTTTCGCTTCATAACCTCCATAAAATTGTTTGGATCAACACTTTCTTCATCAGGCAGAGGATTGGGATAAACAAAATAGTCGGGATGAACCGTAAATCCTATGGCGAAATCCATGGGTATATGAACACTGTTTTTCAGTTTATCCGGGAAATCTGTCAGCCGGAATAGATACGCTTCTCCAAACCGATAAGGTGTGGGGATATCAAATCTTACCGGAAATTCGTGCTTAACCGTTTGCAAATACGCCATCCATGATGCCTCACGATTCAAGGCCGCATTCTCGGAATTCGATCCGGACAGTTTTATTACAAACACGAGATCACTCGCTAAGGAGAACACAAGGCTCCGTCCCATACATTTCATATGGCAGGATTCATGTAAACCGGTTTGACCGCACAACTCATTCCATGTGATTGAGGAAACTTCTTTTATGCTTTCCTCATTTAATGACGGCTCTTTTATTTTCAGAGGAAGCGAGCCCAATGCCTCGGCTGCTGCCCGATGGGAAGGTCCGTCAGAATCCGCAACAATATGCTTAAGACTCTCTAAAGATTCCAAGGCCAGGTCCGGGTTTTCCCCGGCGGACGCAAGAAACCGGAGGGTTTTTGCCGCTTTTCTGTATAAAAAATAAGACTGCCTTTGGTGAGAGTGAACTTTTTTTAAGATAACACCATGCAGCGCATGAACCGTCTGTGATGATGCTAAAGAGGAACTCTTGTTCAGCTCGTATTCAATCAGGGAAACCGCCATATATGTGGCGGAAAAATCCAGACATGAGTGTAATAAATAATTTTCACTGGGAACAAGATCTCTATTCATACCCTCGCTCTTAGTAATTGGGGTCACCCATTAAAGGGCGAGTCAAGAGAAAAAACACCTCTCCCATGAAAAAAATACCTCTTTCTTTTCGCTTGGCTCTTAGTTCCCCACAGCACGGTATTGTTTTACCATATCAACGGCTTGCCGACTTCAACTCCTGGTCGATACGCTCAGCTAAAAACATTTTCATTAGCGATTGATATGGAATGTCACGTTTATTGGCCAATACCTTAAGTTCTTCGATCATCAATTCAGGTAAGCGCAAGGAGATTTTTTTAAGGGAAGGCTTCAGGTTCGGAAGAACAGTTTTCTTGGCTTTTTCCCAATCAATATATTCGGTTGAATCAGCGGTTGCCCAAAACTCACGTTCTTTATCCTCAGATTTGAATTTTGGAATCTTTTTTTTCATAAGCTTTCATAGACCTTTCTTTCTTTTCGATTCATATCTCTGGCAGAGATCACTCGGATGAGCCTATTTCGAATCGTAAACACCATAAACAAACGCCTTCCAGCATCAGTGTGGCCTAAAGCGTAATACCGAGACTCTTGTTTGGAGTGTTTTAAATCCTTTCCGCTCACAAGAGGACGATTGAAAAAGATTTGTTCACATTCTGAGGCAGTTACACCATGTTTTTCCCAGTTCTTGATAAAATTGCCTTCATCCCATTCAAAACCTGAACATTCACCAAGAATATTGATCTCATCCATAAAGTGTGTATATCCGAGATATATACATCGTGTCAAGGATTTTATGCATGAGGGGATTTTAAATGATAAACCAACTCTCCGAAATCTTTGTCCATTGTGATAACCATACGATTTTCTGAGACGGCGGTACGGATAATTTTCTCATCTTCCATACGGGGATCAATATCTCTTACAGCTTTCGTATCATAACCCTCTCCCCGCAGATATTTTTCGGTTCCTTTGCCCACGCCTACATCAACGAGGAATCTCAGTTCGGATGAATTCATACGGACACTCCGACGGGAAACACCTGCTCCTCTTCGACCAGCCCTGTCACATATGCGAACACCGCCTGAAAATCCTCTTTTTCAAGTTCTGGATACTCTTCAAGCAGTTCCTGCTCCGACACACCGCCCGAAAGCGCCCGGAGTATCTGTTCCACGGTGATTCTCATACCCCGGATAGTCGGTTTGCCGAGCATTATTTTTGGATTGATCGTGATCCTTGAAAGCAAATTTTCTGTGTTCAACATGACTTAGTTCCCCCTCCCTTTTGTTATAGGGCATAACAATTTATTCACCGGAAAAAATTCTGTAATTTGTAATATAAGGTGATATTGCAGAAAAAATTCTGTGTCGACATGTTCTGCAATAACAATAAATAAATTACAGAAGATGCAATAGTAAAATTTATGAATATATTGAAATTATTATGCGGAAACCAATGGGACATGTCAAGGACAATAACGGGTTGAACCCAAAGAAATTATTAGATATTGCAAGGGAAATATTGAGACGCAAGAATTACAGCATCCGAACAGAAGAGGCCTATGTTGGATGGATTGCCCGATGTATATATTTTCATAACAAGCGACATCTCAAGGATATGGGTGTGCCCGAGATAGAGGCGTTTCTTTACGGCAACGAGCCGGCTTCATTGGAGTAAATGGGCTGTCCGGCTAAAATTTTAAATATTTTCTTTTCAGCTTCATGATCCTTCTTAAAGATTGAAGCCCTTTCTCTTTAATCCTGTTAGAATCCGAGAAGGATTTCAAAATCTCTTGAAAAGCATCCTCAATATCCGGACCCTTATGACAGATCAGGGCGATGTCTATATCTGCCGAAAGGATTTGCCGGAGAACGGTTTTGATATCATAATGTTTTTTAATGGCGCCCATGTCCAGGTCGTCTGTCATGATGACGCCGTAATACCCCATTTGTTTGCGAAGAAGATCATTGGCAATGGTCGCTGACAGGCTTGCGGGCCACCTGGCATCCATCTTTGGATAACGAATGTGAGAAAGCATGATTCCGGCCACGTTATTCTCTGTGGCGGCTTTAAAGGGAAGCAGATCCGTGGCTTGCATGGCGTCAGCATCAATATCAAGGTCGGAGATTTCATCATGTGGATCCAGTGTGATGCGGCCGATCCCCGGGAAATGTTTTGCCACCGCCATAATATTATTTGCCTGAAGATGGTCGATAACCACCGTTCCCAATTCACATACCCACAGGGGGTCATGGCCGAATACACGGCTTGCCTGGACACTGTTTATGCCTTGGGGAGCAACATCCAATACCGGGGCAAGGTTCATGTTGACTCCGATTTCTGTGAGTTCTGCCGCAGTGACTCGGGCAAAGTGAATCGCATCTTCAGGTCCTTTCATTTTAGGATTGCCAGGGAACTGGGTGAACGGTTCTTTGAGTCTGGCTACTTTTCCGCCTTCCTGATCAATAGAGATAAAAAGCGGAGGCTGGCCGCAGGAGCGGGCATATTCCTGAATGGATGAGCACAGGCGTTTGATCTGGTCGGGATTTATAAGGTTCCTTGCAAAAAGGATGATTCCGCCCACATGTAAAGTTTTAATAAGGAATTTGAGGTCCGGGTTGAGTTCGGTTCCGTCAAATCCCACCATCAGGCGCTGGCCTGCTGATTGTTCATCTGAAAATGCTGTAATATTCATTTTTATACCTTCTTTTTATGGCAAAACATTTCGCCACCAGACACCAAGACATGAAGATGAATTTTAACAAACAGGTTTCCTTTGTGTCTTTGTGCCTTTGTGGCAATTTGTTCCGGTTTATCCCTGCCAGGATTTAACGAACAAATACCAGCGCAACCCAATCTTTCTCAAATTCTTTCCAGGTACAGCTAAAGCCTTTCCGGGTGAACGTATTCAAAATGTCCGTCACTTCATCTGTTTTGATTCCCGAAACCACAAACATACCCTGTTTTTCTGTTATTTTTGAGATGTGAGAACAAAGACGTTTAAGGGTTGGATACCGGAGGTTGGCCGTTATCAGGGAAAATTTTTCATTGATATTTTCTATGTTACGGTCAAGGACCTGGATTCGATCTTCCATGTTGTTCAAACTAATATTTTTTTTAGCTTCTGATCTTGAGCAGGGATCGATGTCAATTGCCAGCGCCTTTTTTACCCCTAACCCAACCGCCGCTATTGCCAGAATTCCGGACCCGGTTCCAATATCCAATGCTCGGGTATGGCTTGTTTTTACCAAACAATTTTTTCCGGATAATGCCGCTTCTATTCCCTTGACGGCCAGCCGGGTGGTGGGGTGTTCTCCTGAGCCGAAGGACGCTCCTTGGGCTATATCAATGACCACTTCATCGGATTTGGGCGTGTAACGCATGCCGGGCGGTTTAAGAACAACCCGTTTTGAGATGCGGGTCGGTTTGTTAAACGATATTTCCAGGAACGAACAGCCGAAATTATAAGTATAGACCAGTTGGCGACCTGCAACCAGATCACTTATGGCCGTTTTTAATAGTTTTTTATGGACCTCATATTTTTGGGAAAGTCTTTTTTCCAGTTCACCGTAAGTCAGCTTTTTGTTAGATTCAGAGACGGTTTCAAACACTTTTTGGCGAATTGCTCTGCTATCCGTGAGCGCCTTTTTGGCGGTTTTTTCAGATACGGTCATTAATCTTATTTTTATCGGCTTAGCTGATATTTTTGCACGGCACTGTTGTGATCTTTTAGGTTTGTTGAAAACTGATGCGTGTTGTCTTTTTTTGAAACAAAAAAGAGGAACCGGGTGTCTGCCGGGTAAAGGGCGGCTTTTATGGCCTTGGTTCCGGCGTTTGCAATGGGCCCCGGAGGAAGTCCTTTGATTTTATAAGTGTTGTAAGGTGTGTTTTCGGCAAGATCTCTTCGGGTAATGTTGCCGTTAAAGTCCTTTATGCCGTAAATAACCGTGGGATCACTTTCCAGGCGCATTCCCCGTTTTAACCGATTGTGAAAAACCGAGGAGATAATGGGTCGTTCGACGGCCACACCGGCCTCCTTTTCGATAATTGATGACAGGGTTACCACCTGGTGGATTGTAAATCCAAGGGTTTTGGCTCGATTTTTCCATTCCGGCTTGAACACGGACCAGAAACGTTTCACCATTGAAGATATGATTTTTTCGGTTGTGGCGTCTTTGGAAAAATAATAGGTATCGGGGAAAAGATATCCCTCAAAGGTTTGGGCGTCAATTCCTTTGTAACGAGCCAGATCGGCGTTTGTTGCGGCTTTAAAAAAATCTGCTTGGGTTCCGAATCCTGCCCGGGAAACAACTTGTGCAACTTGACGCAGGTTATACCCTTCGGGAAAGGTGAGCCTGTGGAGACGGATCTTCCCCATGACAAAAACTTCAAGTATTATTTTCGGTGTCATGGTAGAGGAAAGGACATATTCTCCGGCTTTTATGTGTTTATCATAGCCTTTAATGCGCGAAAACAACCTGAATTTAGCAGGGTGATTGATAATCCCTTTTTTATGCAGTATTTGGGAAAGAGACTTGAATTTCTGGCCGGGTTTAACAATGATAACCTGTCTTACAGGTTCGGCACTTGCGGGTTTGTCAGCGTACCTAAAGATATCCACATATA
>JAUVTO010000091.1 GCA_030601485.1 Desulfobacterales bacterium
TAAGCATATGAGTTTCTGAATTCTCCGTTGCCGGTTTCTTTTCCATGTTTTCCCCTTTCATACAAACTTGCCAAAACCATTCTCTGACGGTCTCGTAAAAAATCCAACTTCTGCGTTGTGCTGCATTTCGCAATCATTCAACGTACGAAAAGTACGCCTCATGATTACAAAATTTGCACGCCTTGAATTTGAACTTTTTACGAAACCGTCTAAATCGGACTTTTTACGAATTCATCTTTTATAATAACGGATAACAAATAACTTCCAATTGAGCGTTTTCGCTTAATTGGGGTATAATCCCCTATAGTTTTATCATGTATAACTGCCGGCTACAGTCTGCTTTTTTTTCGCCTCTCTTTGTAAACAAGTCCTAATTTTTCTATTATGGCATCAGTCACAAAATCCTGGACAGTTATTTCTTTTTCAGTACAAAAGACCTTTACTCTTTTTATCAACTCTTTCCGGAGCCTGATGTTAAGCATATGAGTTTCTGAATTCTCCGTTGCCGGTTTCTTTTCCATGTTTTCCCCTTTCATACAAACTTGCCAAAACCATTCTCTGACGGTCTCGTAAAAAATCCAACTTCTGCGTTGTGCTGCATTTCGTAATCATTCAACGTATGATAAGTACGCCTCATGATTACAAAATTTGCACGCCTTGAATTTGAACTTTTTTCGAATTCATCATTCTATGATGCCATTATTTTATATAATACCAATTCTACCATTTTCTGAATATAAAGGAAAGATTTCATTATAATCGGTCAGCAGTTTTCTCTAAAACTGTTCAATTTTTCAGGGTTTTTTGACCGACTCGGATGGCATTTCTAATAAAGGGGCAATTCCCTCCGACAGCCGGCGGAGAATATCCCAATATGCGCCACGATGCCCGCGTTTGATCGCCTCAGTCAGTTCCGGGTTGTCATTATAATTGTAATTCAGATTCGCATCGGTCCGACGTCCGTGAAGAAATCTCGGGTCATCGCCAACCATTTCATGCAACCAGTCTTCCACGTCTTCACCCAAATTTGCATCACAGTAATAAACCGGACGAAGCAAAGATTCATTATCTTCCAGGTCTCCAAAAAGACTGGGATTATCCGATAAGTTTCCTTTTGAGGTCTCTATGATTTCTTGTCCCAGCCGCGTTACCGGGTAAAGCCTCACCCCGAGACTGATGCCCACACGTTCCGGCTTGATCTTTTTCATGAGACGAATCGTTGCTTCAATGGATTCTTTGGTTTCACCGGGAGACCCAAGGAGCAAATCGAACATGCAAATGATATTATGGTTACGGCAAATTTCCCGAATTCGGATTAAATCATCTGATGTATATCCATGACCGAGTCGGCGCAGCATGTTATCATCTCCATGGTCGGCTCCGAAATCGATTCCCACACATCCGGCGTCCCGCATTACAGATGCCAGCTCTCGGGTAAAATACTCGGGAGAACAATATGCATACCATTTAATTTTATTTCCCAGACCTGACGCAACAATGGCTTTGGATACGAGAACCGCATGGGAATAGGGACAATTAAACTCGCTGTCACAGGTATGAAACACGGTGACCCCGCTCAGGTAAAGATTGGTTAATTCCGCCACAACATTTTGTGGATTTCGCACGCTTACCTGTCTACCCCTTATCAGCGGCTCCGGACAATACACGCAATTCAAGGAACACCCGCGTTTGGTCTCGAACCCAACCTGTCCGCCGTTTTCGAAATAATATCTATTGTCAATCAGAGATCTGGAGGCCAAATCTATTTTTTCCAAGGGAACCGGCAAGATCGCGTTCTTCCTATAGTTCCCATTCTCCATCCAAATCAGTCCGGGTACCGCCTCCAGTTCGGTGTTGTCTGAAAGCGCTATGACCAGTTTAACGAAACCTTGCTCTCCGCCCCCGCATATGCCATAAGGCACACCACAAAATTCCATGGTTTCAGTGGGAAAAATAGAAAAGCCCACTCCGCCAAGACAAATCGGTGCCTGTGTTAACCTTTTAATTTCCTCCAGAACCGGTATGATTCGTGCGAGGGAAAAATCCCGGCTGGCGAAATAAGAATCGTCTATGTTACGAACCGTAACACCGACCAGGATCGGTTTTTCCGTCAAAATCTGCGCAAGTTTTTTACTCCAATGCGCCTCAACGGAACAATCAACCAGATCAACTTCTATTCCGGCATTTTCACATGCGCTCCCCAGATAGTCCAGAGAGACCGGAGTCACCGGCGGTTTCATGGGATTGGAATTAACAAGAACAATTCGCATAAGGACATCCAAAAACGTACGTATAGGACGCGTTTTAAGTAATTCTAAAGCTCGTTTCGGGCGGCCGCAATAGGTTCATCTATATCAGCGTTTCCTTGAAAATTTCCTGTAAACGTTTGGGATTGGCTTTGCCCTTGGACAGTTTCATGGCCTGCCCCACCAGAAATCCAATCGATTTTTTATTTCCGTTTTTATAATTTTCCACTGCGGAGGCATTTTCTGTAATGACTTGATCCACAATAACCCCAAGTGCCCCGGTATCCGAAACCTGCCCGAAACTGAACTGGTCCATAATCTCTTCCGGTGTCAGAACAGTTTCAAAAAGTTTTATGAGCACCGACTTGGCTGAATTTGAATTAATCTCTTCCTTTTCCAGCAGGGTAATCAAGCCGGCAAACCGCTCCGCCGTCACCGGAGACGTGGTGAACTCATACCCTCGTTCTTTAATGGCCGGAAGCAATTGCGCAGCAATCCAGTTTGCCACTGTCCGAGGGGAAGCCCCGAGTCTAACAACAGCTTCAAAATATTCGGACAACTCTCGTTCTAAAGTCATTTGGGCGGCCTCATCATGCATCAGGCCGTACTGTTGAACAAAACGGTTGATTTTTTGGTTTGGCATTTCAGGAAGTTTTGATGCCATGTTTTGCAGCCACTCATCCGTAACCAAGATTTGAGTTACACACGGATCCGGAACACAGGGCCCTTCAAACTTTTCTCGCATGGCGGTTGTGATACGCTTTTCAGGATCCCACAACCGGGTGTGCAGCACAATGGGTTCACCGTTTATCAGAGACTCGGTCTGCCGTTTAATCTCATAGGCAATGGCATTTCCCACATGATGGATGGAGTTCATGTTTTTAACTTCAACCTTTGTATTCAGTTGATCACCGCCTTCCGGCCTCAGGGAAATATTTGCGTCGCACCGCATGGTTCCATGTTCCATGCTGCAATCCGCACAACCCGTATACCGAAGCTGAATCCGTAAGGCTTTTAAAAACTCCATGGCATCATAGGGACTGCGCATATCCGGTTCAGTAACAATTTCTATCAGTGGCGTGCCGGCTCTGTTAAAATCAACCAGACTGATGGGAATCCGGCCTTCTGTCTCGTGAACAAGCTTGGCCACGTCTTCTTCCATGTGAACATTGTGCAGGCGAAGCTTTTTGGGTTTTCCTTTTTCATCCATGATTTCGATGGAACCGCGCCTGGCCAACGGCATGTGATGCTGGGAAAGTTGAAAACCCTTGGGCAGATCCGGATAATAATACACTTTCTGATCGAAGGCGCTCCGTGGCTGTACCTCGCAATTTAAGGCCAGACAGGCCAGGGTTGCCTTTTCAAGGGTTTCCATACTGAAACGAGGCACCGCACCCGGTAGCCAGAGACAAATGGGACAGATATTGGTATTGGGATCATCTCCGGGTCTATTGGGGCAATCGCAAAACATTTTGGTAGTGCAATTGAGTTGAACGTGTATCTCAAGACCGATCACTGCTTCGTAAGCCATTGTTGTATGCCCCCCTATGCCAAATCTATTAATCGATCCGCTGTAGAAAGCAGGCGAGCATCTTGGAATCGCGACCCGATCAGTTGCAGTCCAAGATCCACATCGCCGAAGGTAACCATTCCGGGTAAAGTTATGGCCGGATGTCCGGTAATATTAGACAAAAGCGTCCATGAAAAAACGTCATAAACGGTGTTAATGGTACATGCGCTAAACGGATCAAAAGCCGCATGCCGCGTGGGGAGCATGAGTACATCCAAACCCTCCAGGGCAGCTTCTGTCTGGGCTAAAAGACGGGTTCGAATCCGGGCGGCGTCTATAAATGCATCATAGTTTTCATACTGGAAATAAGCCCCCTGAAAAAGATAGTTTTTAACCAACAAACCAAAGGATTCTGCGCGAGAGTTCATGTACATCTCATTCCAGTTTTTTGCAGTGTTTGTACGGTGTCCGTAGCGCACACCGTCATATTTGCCGGCGCTCGATGAGGCCTCAACCGATCCAATTACATTATGGACAATTCGATCAAGGTCAAAATCTTTTAAACGAGCCTCCTGAATCTGAAGGCCGCTTTTTACAAGCCGGGATATGACTGCATCAAACGCACGGGATTCATCCTTTTCCAAGATTTCAAGACATTCCTTGATAATACCACAGGTGCGGATGGGTTCATCCGTCTCAAACACTTGGCTGAAATTCGGTATTTCAAAGCCGGAGCCAAACTCCGGCATGGACAAATCGCGGGAATCATTCCCCACCACAACCGACATCACTTTGGCAATATCATCAAGGTTTTTTGCTAGAATCCCAAAGCACTCCATGGATGGAACCAGACCGATAAGTCCGAAACGGGATACAATTCCATAGCTGGGCTTAAATCCGATAACACCGGCCATGCATGCGGCCATGCGGGCTTCCCCCATGGTATCTGTAATCAGGACACTGTCAACTTCGCCTGTATTTAAAACCATGGCCCCGGTATCGCCGGCCAGACCAAAGCCGAGCTCGCTCATGCAAATGCTGCCCTTAATGTTTGCACCGGCTTGTTTGAGGCGCTTGATAACCGTTGCGTCATAAATCGCGGTAAAGCCTTCAAGCGCTCTGGAACCCGCCTCTATGGGCCATCCTCGCACAGACATATTTGGCTGGATAGCGATGGATATTTCGCCAAGCAGACCGTCGTTTAAACCCGTCGAAGGGGATGAATCCATATAGGTAAAAAGTTTTTCTTGCATATAAACTCCTTAACGCTTTATTCTAAAATCGTCGCTACTTTGAAAAAATCGCCCTTGACTGCGGGCGCATTCTTAAATAGTTCACCAATGCCCGTTTGTGTACACGGCTTAGGGGATGACCCGCCCCTAAAGCGGTTTTCCAGGACAAAAACTGAAAACGCCGGTTCCTGTTCCTTATCGCCGGCTTGAGCAGTAACACGCTCAGCCATTCGAACGGCATCTGCAATGGCGTTTTGGATTGCCGGACGTTCGCCGTCCATAATACCGATGCGGGAGACCCAGGAAAGGTGATCGATCCGGTCTTTTTGGTGCGACGTACCCGGGAGTTCTTCTTTCCCTCTGATATCGAGCAGGCCTAATTCAGCCAGTTGCTCATAGGCAACCTCGGCAGGGGCCTGCGTCAGAGGACATAAGGCGCTGCGATTCTTTGGAAACGCCGTGACTTCACGGATTGATGTGGTTTTCAGGATCATGGCAGCCACGCGGTCCATGCCAAGGGCAAGTCCCCCGTGGGGAGGTGACCCGTATTCGAAGGCATTCAAAAAGAATCCGAATTTTTCTTCCACTTCTTGATCTGAAAGTTTCAGCGCCTGAAAAATTTTCTGCTGGAGTTCCTTTTGATGGATACGGATACTTCCGCCGCCGAGTTCCTCGCCATTAATCACAATATCATAAGCACGTGACATGAGCGACATCAGTTCATCGGGATTTTTGGGATCAAAGTCGGTTCGATCCGGAGCGGTAAACGGATGGTGATTTGAAGCAATGCCTTCATCCGTCACCTCAAAAAGCGGAAAATCGGTAATCCAAACCGGATAATATTTGTCCTGGGGAATCATATCCAAGCGACGGGCCACGTGCAGCCGGAGATGGCCCAGTGCGGTGTTAACCAAACTTCGGGACGGATCAGCGATCATCAAAATTACATCACCGTTTTCAGCGCCAAAGCGTTCTATCACCAATTGCTGTTCCGTTTCACTGAAAAATTGGACAATATTTGAGTCCAGCTTTCCATGGGTCACTCGCATCCATGTCATGCCTTTTGCTCCAAAGCCAGGTACAATTTCCTTTGCATATTCATTTTGAAGAATGTTTTTGCTCAAGTGTTCCGATGCGCCCTTGACGTTAAACCCCTTGATATATCCGCCGCGATGCAGGATCTGCTTGAAAATCGAATACCGGGTATGAGAAAAAATGTCCGTGGTTTCAACAAATCTTAACCCAAACCGCAAATCCGGCCTGTCGGTTCCGGTAGTCTCCACGGCCTCCTGCCATGTCATCCGTGGAAACGGCCGCGGCAGCGTTATCCCGCCGATTTCAAACATCCTGACGAGCAACGCTTCAATAAGCTCAAAGATGAACGTCTCATCAATAAAAGAGGCTTCAAGGTCCAGCTGAGTAAACTCGGGTTGTCGGTTGGGACGGAGATCTTCATCTCGAAAGCAACGGGTGATCTGGTAGTAGCGATCAAATCCGCTGATCATGAGAAGTTGTTTGAATAACTGGGGGGATTGCGGCAATGCATAAAAATGTCTTGGATGATGACGACTGGGCACGAGGTAGTCACGGGCGCCTTCGGGGGTGCTTTTGGTCAGCATGGGCGTTTCCACCTCAATAAAGCCTTTTGCATCAAGATACTCCCGAACGCATTTATTAATCTTGTGCCGTTTTATAAGAAAATCCTGCATGGTTGGCCGTCGAAGGTCCAGGTATCTATACTGAAGCCGCAGATCTTCTGAGACTGCTTCGGTAACCAGGGCGGCCCCGGACACCATTGCCTTTTCAGAAATGGTAAATGGAAGAGCCCGGGCCTGGCTAAGGATTGTCAGATCCATAGCAATAACTTCTATGTTTCCGGTTTCGATGGACGGATTTTCCGTGCCTTGGGCACGTTCGGTCACTCGGCCGGACACGGTGATGCAAAATTCGTTTCTGAGAATAGAAGCCTGCCGACAAATCTCTTTGGA
>JAUVTO010000130.1 GCA_030601485.1 Desulfobacterales bacterium
AATGCCCATGTAAAAAGTCCTTTTTACATGGATTCAGGCCCCGGTTAAATAGATGCAAAAACGGATTTAACGGGGTAAAAATTTAGGGATTCAGGAATTACGAATTATTTAAGCTTGTTGTCAGAATACTGAATTGGAGAATCCTGTAAATTTTGACTTTTTACGAATTCATCAGCTTTAGCTCACTTCAAACTTTAGTTCACTTGTCACTTGTAACTTTTTCAGTTTATCCGGGTTTTAGCTGTTTATTTTAAAAATATTATCATATCTAACGGTATTTTTAAAGAAATTATTGACAGATCCGATTTTTTCAATACAAAATAATATTATGACGCAGATTAATGCAGATTTTCTAATAATCGGCAGTGGCGTAGCCGGCCTTAGTTTTGCCCTTAAGGTGGCCAAATTTGGCAGTGTTGCTTTGGTCACCAAGAAAGGGATCATGGAAAGCAACACCTCACAGGCCCAAGGTGGAATCGCTTCTGTCTTCGACAAAGTTGATTCGTTTGATCTTCACATTCGGGATACCCTGGATTCAGGGGATGGTCTATGCAACCGGGATGTTGTGGAGATGGTAGTTAAAAACGGTCCTGACAGAATTCGTGAGTTAGTCGAACTTGGTGTACATTTCAATTTAAAAGACAAAGAGCGATCAGATCACAAAACGCCTGATTTGGATATTGATTTTGATTTAGGACGTGAAGGGGGCCACTCTCAAAAGCGAATTGTTCATGCCCATGACATGACCGGAATGGAGCTTGAAAGTGTCCTGGTAGCACATGTTAAAAATCACGATCGGATTGCCCTGTTCGAGAATCATATCGCCATAGATCTTATCACCATTTCAACACGTATGAAAAGGGGTCAAATCACTACGACCCATGAAGACTATTGTTGCGGAGCATATGTTCTTGACAGACAAACAAATCAAGTCAAAACTTTTTGTGCTAAGATCACACTCCTTGCAACGGGCGGTGCGGGCAAGGTTTATCTTTATACAAGCAATCCTGATATTGCTACCGGAGACGGGATTGCCATGGGATACCGGGCCGGCGCCACTGTGGCCAACCTTGAGTTTGTCCAGTTTCACCCCACCTGTTTGTATCACTCGGATGCCAAGAACTTCCTTATTTCAGAAGCTGTAAGAGGTGAAGGGGCGATTCTAATCGATTCTTCGGGTAACGCTTTCATGGAAAAGTATGACTCTCAGAAGGATCTGGCATGCCGTGACGTGGTTGCCCGTGCGATCGATGTAGAACTCAAGAAAAGCGGAGACGATTCCGTATTTCTCGACATATCCCACAAAAATGATAATTTCATAAGAGAACGTTTCCCGAATCTATACGAAAAATGTCTCACTTTTGGTTTTGATATGACCAAGGAACCTATCCCTGTTGTTCCCGCCGCCCATTATCTGTGCGGCGGCATCGCCACCGGCATGTTTGGCAGAACAGATCTGCATCGGCTTTACGCCGTTGGTGAAACGGCTTGCACCGGACTTCACGGGGCCAACAGACTTGCAAGCAACTCACTGGTCGAGGCCCTGGTTTATTCCCATACAGCCGCCAAACAGGCGGTCAAGGATCTCGATACATTGGATTTTAGTTTTGCTCCTGACCCTCCGCCATGGGATGAAGTCGGTACCACAGACAGTGATGAAGTTATTATGGTTTCACATAACTGGGATGAGATCAGACGACTCATGTGGAACTATGTCGGAATCGTCAGATCGGACAAACGCTTGGCCAGAGCACAGAGGCGCATTGAAATCATTCAGAAAGAAATCCATGAATATTATTGGAATTTCAGGGTTTCCGCAGATCTTATTGAACTTAGAAATATAGCTGTCGTGGCTGAACTTATTATCAAATGTGCCAGCCACAGGAAAGAAAGCCGCGGGCTTCATTACAACATTGAATACCCCAATTGCGATGACTCACGATGGCAAAAGGATACTATTATTCGGAGGCCGTTTTTAGGATAGGATGTCCGGCGGGAATATCTCTTCAATCGAAAATCTTCAATTTTTAAATCCCCATTCTTCATTGACAAGACCGGTTTTTGTATTATTTTATTTAATTAACAAAATTAGTCTTTTCTCCCAACCGATCAACTCTATTAATATAAGACTTGTGATTTTGTCCCGTTTAAACGGGATAGAAATGCAGAGATGTTACTATAGATGACAAGTAAACGAGATTACTACGAGGTTTTAGGCGTAAACCGTGATACGGATGATAACGAATTAAAGGCTCACTACCGAAAGCTGGCCTTAAAATTTCATCCGGATCGAAATCCCGGCAATAAAGAGGCTGAAGAAAAATTCAAGGAGGCTTCCGAGGCCTACGAGGTGCTTCGAGATCCTCAGAAACGGAATATCTATGATCAGTTTGGTCATCAGGGTCTTGAAGGATCGGGTTTTTCCGGATTTAGAGGTTTTGAAGACATTTTTTCTAGCTTCGGAGGAATCTTTGAGGATTTTTTCGGATTCAGCAGTGGACGTCGTTCCAGAAGCAGGGCTCAGAAAGGAGCTGGTCTTCGTTACGACCTTTCCCTTGGCTTCATGGAAGCTGCCTTTGGAACAGAAACCGAAATAGAGTTAGAAAAGGTGGAGGTTTGCCCTTACTGTGAGGGAGATGGTTGCGACCAGGGTGCCTATCCGGAAACCTGCAGGCAGTGTAACGGAACAGGCCAGGTTTCCCGTAACCAGGGGTTTTTTACTGTGAGGACCACATGTCATCGCTGCCGCGGTAACGGCCAAACCATACCGCATCCATGCCCTAACTGTAATGGATCCGGACAGATTAGAGTCAATAAAAAGGTGGCTGTAAAAATTCCTGCCGGTGTGGATGCCGGATCCAGGCTTCGTCTGACAGGTGAAGGTGAAGCCGGTAGTTATGGAGGGCCTCCGGGAGATCTTTATGTTTTTATTCATGTGGAATCCCATGACTTCTTCGAACGAGACAACACAAACGTCATCTGCCAGGTGGGAATTTCCTTTATACAGGCATCCCTTGGTGATGCCATAGCGGTACCCACCTTGAATGGCGAAAAGGAACTAAAAATTCCAAAAGGCACCCAGCCCGGTGACCTGTTTCGCTTTCGCGGCGAGGGAATCCCTTCTCTCAGGACCGGAAAACGGGGAGATCAAATAATTCAGACGCTAATAAAAACACCCGTCAATCTCAACAAGAAACAGGAAACGCTTCTTAAAGAATTTGCCAAGATCGAATCAGGCAAGCTGTCAAACAAATTAAAAAATATTCTCAAAAGCGGCAATGCCGGTGCATTCTGATCAAGCAATCTTAAGCCCAATTTGATGAATTCGACGACTTGCGAATTCATGAATTTAACTGCGGAATATCTTTAAGAGGATGGGAAATCATGTTTGAGTTAAAAGTTGTTACTCATTTTGCGGCCGCTCATCAGCTCAAGATGGTTGCTAAAAAATGTGAAAACCTGCACGGGCATAACTGGAAGATCGAAATCTGCGTGGCCAGCGAAACGCTTAATGATGCCGGGGTACTGGTAGATTTTGGAGAACTAAAACAGCATATCTCTGAAATCATGGCAAGGCTGGATCACAAGTTTTTAAATGAACTGGATTACTTTGATGATGACAATCCGCCGTCTTCGGAAAACATTGCCCGTTATATTGCACATTCCCTTGAAACAAAATTCAGAAACTCTAAAATAAAGGTCGCCCGTGTAACAGCATGGGAATCAGAGGATGCCTGCGCAACATATATAATGGGCAACCCCTCTTCCCCTTTTTAAATGGTTTTCTCCGCTATCTCAGGGAATTTCGGCAATTCTTCCAATGCCAAAGGAAAGCCATTAATCGTAACGTCGGATTTTATCACAACAATACGATATCGTTATACTCTTCTGCCGTTTATACCCTCTATAACTCTGAACAGGCCCTCTTTTACAATAGGGTTTGTTTTCCTGTCCCGATTTTATGTTTCGAATTTTGAAAATATTTGATAAAAGCATAAAAAAAGGAATTCGATATGCCTGAAAAATGTATTCTCATCCTGCTCGATGGGCTTGGAGACAGATCATACCAGGAACTTGGTTTTAAGACACCGCTTCAGGCTGCCAAAACGCCTGTTCTGGACAAAGTGGCGGTAGAGTCTGCCAACGGTTTATACCATGCTGCCTGCATGGGCCAGGCTCTTCCCAGTGAAAATGCCCATTTTATCATGTTCGGTTATGATATAAAGGAGTTTCCGGGCAGGGGAGCGCTGGAAGCATTGGGCGCGGGAATTGAATTTCAACACAAAGATGTTGCAGTTTTATCACATTTTGTCAGTATCACTGAATCTGAGAAAAAGCTTGTCCTTGAACAGGGAAAACCTGTGGTTTCAGATAGGGAGATTGCAGAATTTGTTGATACTGTTCGAGAATTTGAAACAGGGGGAGTTAGCATACGCTTTAATCCCACAGGCGGGATTCGCGGTATTATTACGCTACACGGCAGTGTTTCTCCTTTTATCACAGACTCAGATCCGTTTGTTAATAATAGGCCGTTGATTAATATACAGCCATGGGCCGGATACAGTGATGACCCGGCAACTGCAAATACCGCTTTGGCCTTAAAAAAATATTTAATTCATGTCTATCATAAACTGCGGATGCATCCTCTTAATCAGGCAAGGATTAAAAATGGCAAATTACCCATAAACAGCCTTGTTACCCAGAGAGCGGGACAGCTGAAAAATATAACGCCTTTTGCTGATCGATACGGGCTTCTCGGGCTGTCCATGGCGTCCGGCATGATGTACTGGGGGCTGGGCAGATATTTGGGGCTTGATGTTAAAAAAGTGACGGATACCGGAAATCCCGGCAATGATCTGGCCCAGCGAATCCATATGGCTTATGAATGCTTAAATGAGTATGACTTTATACATGTACACACCAAAACACCGGATGAGGCTGCACATGAAAAAAATCCCCTGGCCAAAAAATCGGTTATAGAATCCCTGGATAAAGGTATTGGAAAGGTGATCCAACCCCTGTTGGAAGATCCGGAACTGCTGGTTATTGTAACTGCCGATCATTCCACACCCAGCTCGGGTCCGTTGATCCATTCCGGTGAAAGCGTTCCGATCATGTTTCATGGCAGCGGTGTAAGGCGAGACAGGGTCAGACAGTTTGATGAAATTAGTGCAGGTTCCGGTGCTCTGGGAACTCTCAGGGGCAAAGAGCTGATATATATGGTGTTGAACCATTTAAACCGGTCAAAACTTCACGGAATAATGGATACGCCTGTTGACCAACCCTATTGGCCAGGAAAGTATAACTCATTTAAACTGGAGTAAATTCATGACGGTCTCGTAAAAAGTCCAACTTCTGCGTTGCGCTACATTTCGTAATCATTCAACGTACGTTAAGTACGCCTCATGATTACAAAATTTGCACGCCTTGAATTTGAACTTTTTACGAAACCGTCTAAATCGGACTTTTTACGAGTTCATCAAATATGATGCATTCGTAAAAAGTCCTAAAACCGTCATGCCGGACTTGATCCGGCATCCAGAAACCATTGAATTTACTGGATTCCGGCTTTCGCCGGAATGACAAAAAAGGGTATTTTTAGACTTTTTACGAAACCGTCACAATTAAGTAAGTAATTAATATTTCAACAAGAGGAGGCAAAAAAAAATTGGTTTTAACAACAAAAGACAAAAAGGGGCTGATCGATCAGTTTAAACTGCACGAAAACGATACCGGTTCTCCGGAAGTACAGGTCGGACTTTTGTCATACCGTATTTCTTATCTTACAGATCATTTAAAGGTTCATAAAAAGGACCATCATTCCAGAAGAGGTTTGTTGATTTTA
>JAUVTO010000127.1 GCA_030601485.1 Desulfobacterales bacterium
ATGACGACATGCAAGACAGGTCTTAGGAGTATTTCGCAAACCGTTCTTGCCTTCTGGAAAAACAGTTTCGAGTTCGCCAAAGCAGGCGGGAAATTTCTTGTCTACATCTTTATCGACCATTGTCTTGTCAGTTTGCAGGACTTGTATAAGTTGAATTCTAAAAGTTTGAAGTTTGAAGTGAGCTAAAGTTAAGGAGTCGCTACGCTCCGGCTTTTATACAAATTGGCAGTATTCCTTAACTTTAGGCACTTTAGTTCACTTTAGGCACTTTACACTTTTGCACACATAGAATGAATAAACCAAGTTATAAATACGTTACCGAATTTATGAATATATGTACTTAGTGCCTACTTATTTTGTATATCAAAGTCCCGATTCATCCGTGCAATATAACCTTGATCCGCAAAACTGAAATACCGGCTGTCTCCTATGATCAAATGTTCGTGAACGGTAATGCCGATTGCTCTGCATGCAAAAATTAACTGCCGTGTGATGGAGATATCTTCCGGAGACGGATCGGGATCACCTGACGGATGATTGTGGGCAAAAATAAGAGCTGCGGCGTGATGATTGAGGGCTGCAAGTATTACTTCTCTCGGGTAAACCGAACTTGCAGTCAAAGTTCCTTCAAAAAGGATTTCCGTGGCAAGAACCCTGTTTTTGGCATCAAGAAAAAGAACCGTGAAGCATTCACGCCTTTTCTCTCTTATGCCGTGGTAAAGATAATCAAACAGTTCTTTAGAGTTGTTCAAGGGATCTTTATGGATCAGCCGTTTTTCAAGATAACGATCAGCAACCGCTTTTATAAGCTTGATCCCCAGCAGATTTTTAGGGCCAATCCCGGGCACTTCACAAAGCGCTGCCGGTGAAGCTTCAAGTACCCCCTGCAGCGTTTTAAATCGTTTCAGTGAAGCCTTGGCGGCATCCTTGCAGTCTTTCCGAGGAGTGGCAAGGGTCAGGAGTAATTCAATGACTTCATAGTCATGAAATCCGGACAGGCCTGAAGCAAGAAATTTTTTCCTCAGCCTCTCCCGGTGTCCTTTCCCCTTATGCGGTCCGACACGTTCCATTTCGGGCTGCCCATGGGAAATCGCATCTTTTTTCATAAACCGATTTAATTTGCGTCGAGTTCGTGTTTAAGGTCGCGGGTCATCAGCCTGTGTACGGCCTCTTTGGGAGAAACATCGTTATAAAGAATATGGTATACTTCGTGAGAAATCGGCATTTCAACATTAAGCCTCCGTGATAGATTATAAATCGACTTGGCTGTTTTGACACCCTCTGCAACCATTCGCATTTCAGACAGGATATCTTTTAGCTTCATGCCCACCCCTATCTTTTTCCCCACGGTATGGTTCCTGCTGATATTTCCGGTGCAGGTCAGCACCAAGTCCCCGACACCGGCGATCCCGGCAAAAGTCCGCGGGTCGGCACCAAGCTTTAATCCCAGCCGGCGCATCTCTGTCAGCCCCCTGGTAATCAGGGCCGCCCTTGTATTTAAACCCAGCCCAAGACCATCCATGATCCCGGCGGCGATGGCAATAACATTTTTTACGGCCCCTCCCAGTTCAAGACCGATCATATCATTGTTAGTATAAACCCTGAAATACGGTGTTGCAAACAAATGCTGAATATAGCCAGCTATTTTTTGGTCTTTTGATCCCACAGCGATAACCGTGGGAAATTTATTCGCGACTTCCCGTGCAAAACTCGGTCCTGAAAGAACTGCAAAAAAGTTTTCGGCAATTTCAGGGAGGGTCTCTTTGAGCACACCGGACATGGTCAAATGGGTCTTGTTCTCGATACCTTTTGAAGCCGACACAATAATCGTCCCGGGCGAAAGATGTCCGCGAATTTTTTGAGCCGTCTCCCTCATAACATGTGACGGAACAACAATCAGTACAAGATCTTTTTTTGATACAACTTCGGAAATATCGTTGGAAGGGAATATGTTGGCGGAAAGTTTAAAACCCGGGAGAAAAAATTTGTTTTCCCTGTATTCCCGGATCTGCTCTTTTACTTCCTCTTCAAATACCCATAAATCGACTTTAAAACCTTTTAAAGCCAAAAGATCGGCAAGAGCCGTACCCCAGCTTCCGGCACCCACAACACCGATCTTTACGGCACTAACATCTATTTGATTTTTCACTGGCTAATCACCTTAACTGTAAAGAATCCTGTCCCAAAGGACCAGACTTTGGTTTTCCCCTGAAAGGGGCTGTTTTACTTAAAGCCGTACAAGTTAAAAGTGTCTAAAGTGATCTAAAGTGCCTGAAGTTATTGTGTCGCTTCGCTCCACTGATTTTATATAATTGACAGAATTCCTTAACTTTAGCTCACTTTAAACTTTAGTTCACTTCAAACTGAGGTCTAAAATATTATAAATGATATTCCGAGGATTATTTTTTGAGCATAACGCAGAGATTGCGCGAAAAGACCATTAATCAACAGACTCATAATGATCTTCCTTTTCCGCTAACCTTGCAACACCTGCAACTTTTTCTTCGGGTAACAGCCCGATAAGTTTTACCCCCTGGGTGTTACGGCTGATCACAGAAATTTGGCTCACTGACATGCGTATCAGCTTCCCCGTGTCAGCCATTAACATCAGATCATCGTCATCATCAACCAGAAGTATTGCCACGACCTGTCCGTTTCGCTCACTGGTCTTAATGGTAATAACACCTTTGCCCCCGCGTCTCTGGAGAGGATACTCATCAATCGAGGTTCTTTTCCCGTATCCGTTCTCTGTTGCCGTAAACAGATTCTGGCCATGGCTTAGAACCTCCATGCCAACAATTCGGTCATCTTTCCCAAGCCTCAACCCGCGAACGCCCCTTGCAACACGGCCGCTCGCTCTAACGTCAGACTCGTGAAAACGTATGGATTTACCCATGGCAGAACCCAAAAAGATATTCTGGGTCCCGTCTGTTATCCTTGTTGCAATCAATTCGTCACCTGGAATCAGACTTAAGGCAATGATACCGCCGGATCTGGGTCTGGAAAACGCCATAAGATCGGTCTTTTTGACCAGTCCGCTTCGGGTTGCCATAATAATGTAATAACCCGGTTCAAATGCCGGAACAGCAAGCACTGTTGTAAGTTTTTCATCGTTTCCCAGGTTAAGAAGATTAACAATGGCTTTGCCTCGGCTCATACGGCCGGCCTGGGGAATATCGTACACCTTGCACCAGTAAACCCTTCCCTGGTTTGTGAAAAACAGGAACGTATGGTGGGTGGAAGCCACAAAGAGATCAGCAATAAAATCGTCATCCTTAACTCCCATGGCTGTCTTTCCTTTGCCGCCGCGATGCTGTTGCCGGTAAAGGGTAATGGGATTCCGTTTAATATAACCGCTTTTGGAAATGGTAACGACCATGTCCTCTTCAACAATCATATCCTCAATGGTTATTTCTTTTGTCGATTCAACAATCTCCGTCCGGCGCTCATCACCGTACTCTTGCTGTATTTTCGTTAGCTCGTCCTTGATAATATTTTTCACAAGACGCTCACTGCTTAAAATCTCTTTGTACCAGGCGATATCTTTGAGAATATTCTTGTATTCTTCCAGAATTTTTTCCTGCTCCAAACCGGTAAGCCGCTGCAGACGCATATCCAGTATGGCCTGGGCCTGTATTTCCGTCAGGTCGTATGTTCGAACCAGGCCTTTTTTAGCTTCGTCCGGCGATTTGGATTCGCGAATCAGAAATACGACATCGTCAAGATTTTCAAGGGCGATTTTTAAGCCTTCCAGGAGATGGGCCCGCGCTTCAGCCTTTTTCAGGTCATACCGGGTCCGCCGGATGATAATCTCCCTGCGGTGAAGAATGAAATGCTCAAGAATCTTTTTCAAAGAAAGCTGTTGGGGCTGATTGTTTACAATGGCAAGAAAAATAATGCCGAAGCTGTTCTCCATTCGCGTGTGCTTGTAAAGCTGATTGATGATCACCTCCGCAAATTGATCTTTTTTCAGCCCCACTGCGATCCGCATACCTTCCCGGTCCGACTCATCCCTTATATATCGTATCCCTTCGATCTGCTTTTTTCTTATCAGGTCCGCGATTTTTTCAATAAGTTTTGCCTTGTTCACCTGATAGGGAAGCTCCGTGACAACGATTGTCTCTCTGCCTGTCCTTTTGTCTTTCTCGATCACGGCTCTTGCCCTGATCCGGATGATGCCCCGGCCGGTTGTATATGCGTCATGAATTCCCCTGGTTCCGTAAATAATGCCAGCCGTGGGGAAGTCCGGGCCGGGGATATACTGCAAAAGATCCTGGGATATTAGATCGGGATCATCTATGACTGCCTTTGTGGCTTCAATGATTTCAAAAAGATTGTGGGGCGGAATGTTGGTAGCCATACCAACGGCGATGCCCGAGGAACCATTTACTAAAAGGTTGGGAACTTTGGACGGAAGTACGGAAGGTTCTGTAAAAGAATCATCATAATTAGGCGTAAACTCAACGGTTTCCTTTTCCAGGTCCTCCATCATCTCATGGGCCATACGCGACATTCTGATTTCGGTATACCTCATTGCAGCCGGAGGGTCACCATCCACGGAACCAAAATTGCCCTGGCCGTCTACAAGGGGATACCTTAAAGAAAAATCCTGGGCCATACGCACAATCGTATCATAAACCGCGGTATCGCCATGGGGATGATATTTACCGATAACATCTCCGACAATGCGAGCGGATTTTTTATATGCTTTGTTCCAATCGTTTTTCAGCTCTCGCATTGCAAATAGTATGCGTCGGTGCACGGGTTTCAGACCGTCGCGCACTTCCGGGAGTGCTCTCCCGATGATTACGCTCATGGCATAATCGAGATACGACTTTTTCATCTCGCTCTCGATACTGATCTGTGCCAACTTTTCCGTATTCAACATATTAAACACCCACCTGAACCTTGAACCTTTTAACCCAAACTAATAATCAATCGTTAATTATTAATTATTAACAATTGATTATTAACCATTACTTCTACCCATGAACCCTGAACCCTAAACCTCTGAACCTTGAACCGTTCCTATTTTTCAATCCTTAACCGGATCAACCAGTTGTTGATAACTGGTATAATAAATATCCGTTAATGTTAAAAAAGCAGTGGCAACCAGAGGGCCGTAAATAATGCCCAGGATTCCGAACATCTTCAATCCCCCGATGATTGAGAAAAAAACAAGGAGCGTATGCATTTTCACCCGTTGACCCACCAGTTTTGGTTTTAACAGATATTCGATTCCACCGGAAAGTATCATGTAAAAAACAATAAAAAATATCCCTGATGCAATCCACCCCTTTAAGAATAGATAAATAGCCACGGGAATAAATACAACGCCTATTCCTATGATAGGAAGAAACGCGAGCAGGGACATTATAACCCCCCATAAAAACGGCGAGTTAAAATTGAAAAAGAAAAAAACGATACCTCCCGCAACCCCCTGAATCATTCCGCAAAGTCCATTTCCGATAAGAATGGCACCGGCCATGTCCTTAAATTTTTGAATTAGTTTTTCGTCCTGTTCCCTTGGCAGCGGAGAAAGATCAATAATAAATTCAATCAGTTTGTCCCCGTCAATTAAAAGATAATAGATAATAAGGAGCATAAAAAAGAAATATGCAAAAAATTTGAATACGTTCGAGGCAATAGAACTGGCCTGCTGAAACAGAAAGAGGCCGACGAATTTTACCAGCTCTGAAACCGCCTTATTTACCTCTTCACCTGTAATTTTTATATTTAAATTAGAAAGGAAAAGGTTTGCTCGTTCAAGAACCCTGCTGCTTTCAAGCAGGGGCTTGATCTGGTCGCTGATTGCCCCACCCTTTCCCATAAGATACAGGCTGTAAGCCTCTTTTGACAGAATGCCTACAAAAAAGACGATCGGGATA
>JAUVTO010000173.1 GCA_030601485.1 Desulfobacterales bacterium
ATTGTTGGCCAGGGAAAACTGGATGCGGAATTTGTTAATGTAGAAAGTGAATTTACCGCAGCTTCGGTTGTTCTGGGAGCAAGTGCAGCAGGCGCCAGGACTTACACGGCCACATCATCACAGGGATTGTTGTTAATGGCCGAGGTGATCTATTGCATTTCCGGGATGCGCCTGCCCATTGTTTTAACCTGTGCCAATCGCGCCATATCCGCGCCGCTGAGCATCTGGAACGATCAGCAGGACTCCATGGCCGTAAGAGATGCGGGCTGGATTCAACTGTTTGCCGAGGATAACCAGGAAGCTGCGGATTTACACATCCAGGCATATAAAATTGCTGAGCAGACCTTCCTGCCGGTGATGGTCTGTATGGATGGTTTTATTCTTACCCATGCTTTTGAACCGGTGGATATTCCCGAGCAAAAACAAGTGGACGATTTTCTGCCCCCCTTTAAGCCCAAGCATACTGTTGATCCCAATTTCCCACTGGGTATCGGTCTATATGCGGATCCGCGCTTTTACATGGAGACACGCTATATTTTGCACCGGGCCATGGAAAAATCCGAGTCGGTCATCAAGGAGGTCAGCGCTGATTTTACCAAAACTTTTGGCAGAGACAGCGGCGGTTTTATCAAGACATACAAGCTCGAAGAGGCTGACGTGGCAATTGTATCCATGGGCTCCGTGGTCGGCACCATTAAGGACCTTATCGACCAGTTAGAGGATGAGGGAAAAAAGGTAGGACTTTTGCAAATATGTTCCTATCGTCCCTTTCCAAGGCAAGAGATTTACAACGTTCTGAAAGACAAAATGAACATTGTTGTGCTGGAAAAGTGTATTTCACTTGGAAGAGGCGGCATTTTAGCCAGCGATATCCGCTGGTCTTTTCCCCGGGCTGAAAAAAAAGATCGAAACATAAGCAGTTTTATTGCCGGCCTTGGAGGCCGCAACATAACAGTGAACTATTTGCGAGATATGGTTGAAAGGGTTGAAAAAGAACCGGTGGAACTGGGATTTTTAGGTTTAAAAAAGGAACTTATAGCCGAAGAGGATTTGTAATAATGAATGAAAAAGCTGAAGAACTCAACAGGGTTGAAAAAAAGGATTTGTTTGCCAGCGGCCATCGGGCCTGTGGCGGATGCGCTCAAGCTCTGGCTGCCCGTCTGGTGCATGATGCTGCCGGTAAAAATACCATTGCCTGCGTTGCAACGGGTTGTCTGGAAGTCTTTAGTTCACCCTATCCGGATCCTTCCTGGCGCATACCCTTTTTACACAGTCTTTTTGAGAACCCGTCGGCAGTGGCCTCCGGCGTGGAAGTGGCATATAAGGCGTTGAAAAAGGGGCCGGTTAACATCATTGCCCAGGCAGGCGACGGCAGTACGGCAGACATAGGCTTTCAGTCTATCAGCGGCATGTTTGAACGAGGTCATAACGTGCTTTATGTCTGTTACGACAATGAGGCATACATGAATACCGGGGTTCAGCGTTCCAGTTTTACCCCCTATGGAGCATGGACATCCACAACGCCAATGCTCAACAAAACCCGCAAGAAAAACCTGCCGTTAATTGCTGCCGATCACGGCATTCCCTATGTGGCGACGGCTACGGTGGATGATTTTCGAGACTTGCAGCGTAAGGTAAAAACAGCTCTCTCCATTGAGGGGCCTAAATATATTCATATCCTGGTCCCCTGTCCCTTGGGGTGGGGACATCACGGAGAACTCACCGTGCATATAAGCCGGTTGGCCAAGGATACCGGCTTATTTCCGATATTTGAAATCATTGATGGTAAAGTAACCAATGTCAGAAAGATTCCGGTCAAAGTACCGGTGGAAGAGTATCTGAAATTGCAAGGCAGATACAGATTTCTGTTTAAAAAGGGTGTGCCCACAGAGGAAGTGGCCGAAATTCAAAAAATTGCCAACCAAAACATAGAGAGGTTTAATTTATAATGGAAAAACTGCCTTTAGCATTAGCCTATGATTTGAGCAAAGTGGTTCCTTACAAGACAGGGTCATGGCGGACGCTTATGCCGGTTAATATCATGCAAACTCCGCCCTGTACCAACAGCTGCCCGTCGGGCAATGACATTCGCGGTTTTTTGAGATTGCTTGCGGAAAAACAGGACTATGAGGAAGCCTGGCATGTGTTGACCCGCACCAATCCGTTGCCGGCGACTTGCGGCCGGGTGTGTCCCCATCCCTGTGAGGCGGGGTGTAATCGCCGGGACTTTGATACGCCTCTGGCCATAAACAGCGCGGAACGTGCCGTGGGTGACTATGGTTTGGAGCATAATCTGAAGCATAAAAAATTCATTTCCAAAAGAAAAGAAAAAGTGGCGGTGGTGGGTTCCGGGCCGGCCGGGCTTTCCTGTGCCTTTCACCTGGCCAAAAGAGGGTTTCAGGTAAAAATATTCGAAGCAAATAGTGAGCCCGGAGGGTGGATGCGCTATGGTATTCCGTCCTATCGTCTTCCCAACTACATCTTAAAGCAAGAGATCGAAAATATATTGGAGTTGGGTATTGAACTGGAATGCAATGTCAAGGTTGGGGTCAATATTCCCATGGATCAATTGACCCGCGATTATAATGCTGTGTTTTTGGGCCTGGGCGCCCAAACGGGGACATCTATAAAGATTCCCGGTGAAGATGCCCAGAATGTTTTTACCGGTGTGGAATTTCTAAAACTGATCAACAGCGGTCAAATCGTTGAAATTGGCAAAGATGTCGTGGTTATTGGCGGTGGTAATACGGCCATGGACTGCGCCAGGGTGACAAAACGACTGGGGGCCAATGTCAGTGTGTTTTATCGGCGCACCCGGGTGGAGATGCCCGCCATAACGGCTGAGATTGATGAGGCCATGGAAGAACGCATCATGTTCCGCTATCATACCAATCCCGTGAAAATCATTACCGACGAGGACCGTGTGGTCGGTCTCTTGTGCGGGCAGATGGAGCTAAAGGAACCCGAGGCCAGTGGTCGGGCCCGACCTGTTCCCATCGAGGGATCAGAATCGGTTTATCCGGCAGACACGGTGATCATGGCAACGGGTCAGGCCGTCGATTATGACGGCATCGAACTTCAAAAACAAGACAATCAATGGATTTCTACCAACGAAGACCTAATGACCAGTATGGATGGCGTTTTTGCCGGCGGTGATGCGGTTCTTGGCCTGGAAACCGTTACTGCCGCCATTGGTCAGGGCACGCGAGCGGCTTCCGCTATTGAAAACTACATTGAAGGGAATGTGGAAAGCCGACTGGCACAGCCACCGGTGATCTATTCAAAAGATCTGAATACTTACTACTATGAACCGGCAAAACGATTCAGTAAAGAAGCTGTGTCAATTCACACGCGACTGAAGAATTTCAGAGAGATCTATCCGCCTTTTGATCGGGAAGGTATTATCAAGGAAGCTGAGCGCTGCTTCAGTTGCGGTTTTTGTTTCGATTGCGGCAATTGCTATATGTACTGCCCGGATAATGCCGTTAAGATATCGCCGTCAACCGGTAAATACGAATTTGATCTGGATTTTTGCAAGGGATGCGGTCTATGCGCCAAAGAATGTCCCTGCCATTATATTCAGATGACACTTGAAAAATGACGCCGTAATCAATTTTAACCTTTAAACGAAAATCTATTTGTTTTTCATACAGTTAAGCATTTTTAAAAAGGAAGGATCCCAATCATTTGATAGGACCTTCCTTTTTTTGCGCGAACCCTTACCGCAATATTCACCTCTTTTTTTGAAAATAAAAGAAAACCGCTGATTTCGTAAGATTTGCCTTAAAGTAAAAACAAACCCGAGTCTGTTTTCTTTGGATGTGGGCATGGTAATGAGATATGCGGGTTAAACTCCTTGACAGCTATAAAACATCACTTTAAATATATGTAAAACATCGCCCGCCTGAACATTTTTAAAAAGGAGATTCCCAAATGGTTGATTTTGCATATCAGGAAATGTTCCCTCTCAAAGAAGATACAACCGAGTATCGTAGATTGACTGATGAGCATGTTTCCTTAGAGTATTTTAACGGCGTCGAAATCCTAAAGATCGCGGCCCAAGGCCTTACCCTTCTGGCTGAACAGGCCTTCAAGGACGTATCACACCTGTTGAGGCCATCCCATCTGGCACTCCTGGCAAAGATTCCGGATGATCCCGAAAGTTCCGATAACGACCGGTACGTTGCCCTTGAAATGCTTAAAAACGCGGTTATATCCGCACAAGGTGTGTTCCCCATGTGCCAGGACACCGGGACTGCCATTGTAATGGGTAAAAAGGGTCAG
>JAUVTO010000010.1 GCA_030601485.1 Desulfobacterales bacterium
TGGCAAAAAAACTAAATTTATTGAGTGTGAAGTGCCTAAAGTGACCTAAAGTGCCTAAAGTTAAGGTATTCTGTCAATTTTAGCTAAAATAAGTAGCCGGAGCGTAGCGACTCCTTAACTTTAGATCACTTCAAACTTTAGATCACTTCAAACTTTTCCGGCTTGTCCGGGTTGGGTTTTAAGGTTAAGGGTTATATTATGAAAGTCATAACCATTAATAAGCAAGATTGGGCCCGAGGACTTGAGCATTTATATGATTCTTTTCGATTATTCGGTCCGGTCAAACAAGATGAATTTCATAATTTTAGGGAACTTGTCAAAGGTGAGCTGCCGGATCTGAATTTATTAAATACCCGGCTTTCCGCAAAATCCATGGTCTATCCCCAGTCTGAAAAGATGTTCGAATTTACTCTGGATGAGAACCGGGATGATCATCATATGTTAAAAGAAATCCATAAGGATTATTCCCCTCGAGCGGTTATTGGTATCAGACCCTGTGATGCCAGGGCGTTTCTCCTGGTGAAAGCAAATTTTGACACCCCCGAATATAAAGACCCCTACTGGATTCAATCCTATGAAGCAACCACCTTCGTAGGATATGCGTGCAACACCCCTTGCCCTACCTGCTTTTGCACCACCGCCGGCTGCGGCCCGTTTCATGAACAAGGCCTGGATCTGCTTCTTGTTGATGCGGGAGATCATTATTTGTTAAAAATAATCACCCAAAAGGGAGAAGAGTTTTTAACGGCCGCGGGCTGGAGTTCCGGGGCGGATTCAGATACCGCAAGCCATAAGATCGAGACTATGAAGCAGGCGGCAGAGGAAAAAATAACCACCAGGATTTCAACAGACAAATTAAAGGATAAAAAAACAACGGACCTTTTTGAAGCACCTTTCTGGGAAGACGTGGCTTTTGCCTGTATAAACTGCGGAACCTGCACCTATGTATGTCCCACGTGCTGGTGTTTTGACATTCAGGACGAAACCTTGGGACTTTCGGGGATACGTATGCGCAACTGGGATAGCTGTATGTATCCGCTCTTTACCCTGCACGGATCCGGTCACAATCCCAGAAACACCAAAATTCAGCGGGTCCGCCAGCGGTTTATGCACAAGCTCAAGTATTATGTGGATAAATATGGAGACGGGATTCAATGTGTGGGCTGCGGTCGATGCATTCGTCACTGTCCGGTTAATATCGATATCCGCAAAGTTTGTGACTTGATGAACGGTTTTGAAACGTAAGCCTTGGATTCATAACCCGGCTTCAACGTATTATAAATATTCAATCGTCAATATTCAAAGGGGGTTACACCAGTGCAAAATCCCTATTTGCCTTATCCGGTTTGTATCGAGGAAATAATAACCGAAACCGAAGATAAAAATCTTAAAACATTTAAGTTCGTCTTTATAAACCCGGACGACCAAAAAAAATTCACATACAACGCCGGCCAGTTTGCCGAACTCTCCGTTGCCGGAAAAGGGGAAATTCCCATAGGAATTGCTTCATCTCCCACGGAAAAAGGATTTTTAATGTTTACCGTCAACAAGGTGGGCCTTGTAACATCCCATCTTCACGCCATGAAAACCGGCGACATTATGGGAGTCCGTGGGCCTATGGGGAACTGGTATCCATGGGATATTATGGAAGGGAAGAACGTTGTGATTATTGGCGGCGGGTTTGCTTTTACAACACTCAGGTCATCAATCATATATATGCTCGATCCGGACAACCGCCCAAGATTTAAAGACATTCATGTTATATACGGTGCTCGAACACCCGGCATGCTCCTTTACAGAGAAGAACTGGCCCAATGGGAAAAGCGTGATGATATCAACATGCACATTACCGTGGATGCCACAGATGATCCGGACTGGAAATATAATATCGGCTTTGTACCGACCATTACCGATCAGAAAGCACCTCCGGGTGACTCAGAAACTTATGCCATTATTTGCGGGCCGCCGATCATGATCAAGTTTACCCAGCCGGTTTTAGACAAGCTTGGTTATGCCCATGATAATATTATCATGTCCCTTGAAATGCGCATGAAGTGCGGTATCGGGATATGTGGTCGGTGTAACATCGGCAAAGAGTACGTCTGCAAGGACGGTCCTGTCTTTACACTGGCCCAGCTTAATAATATGCCGAAAGAGTATTAATAACGCTTCGATAGAATGATATTATGGCAACTGAAAAAGGTGTTGTAACTAAGATCGATTCCACAACAGCATGGGTAAAAACTAAGAAAACCCATGCCTGTGAAGCCTGTGCTGCACGCAGCTCCTGTAATGTCCTGGGCGGGGGCAAGGAAATGGAAGTGGAAGCGATTAATTATGCCGGGGCAAAGGTTGGTGAAAAGGTCGTGATTAGCTTTGAAACATCCCCGTTGTTAAAAGCTACTTTCATGCTTTATGTATTGCCGGTTCTGTTTTTAATAGCGGGCGCCTATTTAGGCAATAACATGGCGCCTTTTTTTAATTTCAATGCATCAGCATTGTCGGTAATTACCGGTTTTCTGTTTTTCGGGCTCATCATTATGTTCGTAAAATCAAAGGGAAACCAGCTGGCCAAAAAGGACGAGTATCGACCAAAAGTTATAAAAATCATAAAGGAGCCGTAAAACGTTTGATTTAAACTTTAGGCAATGTTGGGGTCCTCCTCCCCCTGGAGATTGGGAACAGCTTCTTTTTGGGTTTCCTTTAACGCAAGAGCGCCCACCGGGCAGATATCAATACAGACATTGCAGTTTTCACACTCAGGTGTTGGCAGATCCCTTACTCCGTAAAAACTTATGACCGTATCAAATCCCCGCTTTGAAAAAGTCAAAGCAGATTGGCCGTTCTTTTCACGGCATACATGTACACATTTGCCGCACAAAACACATCGATTCGGATAATAATCCAAAAAAGGATGGCTCCGGTCTATCTCTACTTCCCTTAGGTATATGCCCAGGCCTTTGGGCTTTAATCCTACCTTTAAAAATTTTGCCATTCGCTGCAATTCGCATTTTTTGTTGGCCTGACAATTCTTACAGTCTACATGGTGAACCGACAAAAGAAGTCGAAGAGCGGTTCGTTGCAATTGCCTTACCGCAGGGGTATCGGTTTTGACAACCATGTCATCTTTAACGAAAACCGTACAGGAGGTTACCGGTTGTCTTTCACCCTCGATTTCAACAAAGCACATCCGACACGACACGGAAGGGGGATCAATGCCTTCCAGGTAGCAGAGATTGGGAATGTAGATTTGGTTGTCGAGGCAGACCTTAAGTAAGGTTGTCCCTTGTTTTGCTTTAATTTCTTTATTATCCACCAGGAACTTAGGCATACCTTCTAATCCTCTTTCTTTTTTTCCGGCGGCTTTTCTATATAGGGAACCAAGTGCGGAGGGGATACCTTTCTAACCGCATCATATTCCGGTGGGCATACGACTATGCACTCCCCGCATTTTACACAAAGCTCCTGGTCAACCCCCTTTTTCCGATTGCTGGTGGTAAATACAGCCTCCACCGGACAACAGGTGGCACAGGCATCACAGCCACGGGCGCACAGATCCAAATCAAAATAAAAGGCGATCATGGGACGGCACATCAGGGCCGGGCAGCGTTTTTCATAAATATGGGCTTCGTATTCATCCCTGAAATATTTAATTGAAGTCAGTACCGGATTGGGGGCGGTTTTACCCAGCCCGCAAAGAGACCCGGCTTTTATGTCTTTACTCAACGTCTCCAGCAGTTCAATGTCGCCGTCTTCACCTTCGCCTCTTGTTAACCGCTCCAGTATTTTAAGAAGATGGTAGGTCCCAATTCTGCAAAATGTGCATTTCCCGCAAGATTCGTTCTGGGTGAAATCAAGAAAATAGCGGGACACCTCCACCATGCAGGTATCTTCATCCATGACTACCATGCCGCCGGATCCCATCATTGCCCCGGCTTCGGTTAGAGAATCGAAATCGATGGGGGTATCCAGAAACTCCTCATTAAGACAACCGCCGGACGGTCCGCCGATCTGAACGGCCTTGAATTTTTTGTTATTCGGAATACCGCCGCAGATATCAAAAATAAGGGTTCTCAAAGACACGCCCATGGGAATTTCCACCAAACCCGCGTGAACCACATTTCCAACCACAGAGAAAATAGCGGTGCCCGGAGTGTTTTCGGTACCGATTTCTCTATACCAGTCGGCGCCATGATCCAGAATAGGAGGAACCGAGGCCAGGGTTTTTACATTGTTAATTACCGTGGGTTTGTTCCACAGACCTTTTTGAACCGGATACGGCGGGCGGTGCCGGGGCATGCCTCTATATCCCTCAATGGATCGGATCAGGGCCGTTTCCTCACCGCAAACAAAAGCCCCTGATCCCCGAAACACATCAATCTCCAGATCAAAAGAGCTTCCCAAAACCGATTTTCCCAAAAGACCCAGTTCTATTGCCTGCCGGATCGCTTTTGTGACGATGTCGACAGCAAGCGGATATTCCGCCCGGACATAAATGATGGCTTTTTTTGCTCCCACCGCATACGCGCAAATGGCCATGCCTTCTATGACCTGGTGCGGATTGCTTTCCAGAATGGTTCGGTCCATATAGGCACCGGGGTCGCCTTCGTCTGCATTGCAGATCACTATTTTTTCTTGTTCTCCTGCACTTTTCGCCAGCTCCCATTTTCTGCCGGTGGGAAATCCCGCACCGCCCCTTCCCCTCAACCCGGAATTCTGTACTTCTTTGATGATCTCATCGGAATTAAGTTTTAAGGTCTTGACAAGGCTTGAATATCCGCCTTGGGCAATGTAGTCGTAAATATCTTCCGGATCGATATGCCCGCATTTTTCCATGACCACACGCTTTTCCCGGTTAAATCGGGCAAACTCCATCACCGAAGGAATCAGATCGTTTTCTTCCATAGCACCGTAAACGTGTTCGAATCTGGGATCGCCTTCTTTTAAAAAAAGTTTCGCGAGCATCTTGGCCTTGCCTGCGTTAACCTCGTGGTAGAAAATCGGTGGAAATCCCGAGTCAGGATGGTCTATGACAACCACCGGTTCTGCATAGCAATGTCCCAAACATCCCACCGTATGGATACGGGCTTCAATATTGTATTCATCAAGGGCTTCTTCAAATGCTTTTTTGGTTTCAAGGGCGCCGGAGGCAATGCCGCAGGTGGCCAGACCAATGTGTATTTTAGGACCAGGATCCTCCCTGAATTCATTTCGACGTTTCTCGGCTTCTTTATAAATGGCGTCAAATATCTGATCTATTTTTTCATTACTGGCCGGATTCATCTTTTTTCTTTGCTCTTTCTTCCATTTCTTTTTCTATTTCAATCCGCATAAGAAGTCCTTCCACCTTGCTGGGCGCCATATGACCATGAACGGTTTCATCAATAATCGCCACGGGCGCTAACGCACAGCATCCCACACAGGCAACCTTTTCAATGCTGAATTCTCTGTCAGGAGTGGTTTCACCGGCATGAATGCCAAGCTTTCGTTCAAAATTTTCAAGGATAATGTCACCACCTCTCACATGGCAGGCAGTACCCAGACAAGCCTTGATCGGATGTTTGCCGGGGGGATGAAATCGAAACTGGTTATAAAATGTTGCAACGCCATAAACTTCACATTCGAAAATTGCGAGGTGCTCCGCAACTAATTTTATGGCTTCAGGAGGAAGATAGGCAAGCGTTTCCTGGACCATCTGGAGGATTGGGATAAGATTTCTTCTTTGCTCTTCATAGAATTCGAGTTTTGAGGCAACATGCTTAAGCGCCTCCTTTTCCTCCGGAGTTAACTCTTGATTCATAGAGCAATCCTTTATTCAGACATGAAAATTCAGGCAATCCCGCATAGAGCCAGCTTTATACATATTACCAACCTCGAATAAACCCGATTTTGTTTACCTTGCTAAAGAAAAAATGTCAAGGTACGATATATCTCAAGATCCACCGCCTATTTTTAATCAAGCCATTTTATACCCCACGGAAATATTGAATGCTCTGTTATTCTTTTAGAATTTCTAAAACATCAAATTCTTCCATATGAAGTTGTGAATTGGGATATATTACAATCTGTTTTCCAATAATTCGTTCAAGGGAAACAATAAGATGGTTTTCCTCGCCATGAAGCAGTTCCGCAATTTCCGGATTTACTCTCAAGCTCACCTTAACCCCCATCATATCGCGGGATTCACGGAGTATCTCCCTGTATATATTATAACATATTGTCTGCCTTGATACTAAATACCCTTCCCCGTCGCAATAAAAGCACGGCTCACATAGAATCCTGGTAAGAGATTTCTTGATCCGTTTTCTCGTCATTTGTATCAGGCCCATTTCTGATATGGGAAGGACATAGGTTTTACTCCTATCCTTGGTAAAAGCCTCTTTTAACGCATTAAACACTTTCTCTTGATTAGATTTTTTTTCCATATCGATAAAATCAATAATTATAATACCACCGATATCCCGGAGACGGATTTGATAGGCGATCTCCTTTACAGCCTCTAGATTGGTCTTTAAAATTGTTTCTTCCAAGTTATACTTGCCGACAAAACGTCCGGTATTTACATCGATTGCGATTAGCGCCTCTGTATGCTCTATTACGATATAGCCGCCGGATTTTAACCATACCTTCTTTTTTAAAGCGCGTGAAATGTCACCCTCTAAATTATAGGCATCAAAAATCGGCTCCGAACCCTCATAAAACTCCACCGACTCTTTTAGACTGGGAACGAATGAGTCGAGAAACGAAAGAATAGATTCAAAGCCGGAACGGGAATCGATGATAAGTTTTTCAGCTTCGTGCATCAGCAGATCCCGCACGGCACGAAGGCTAATTGTAACTTCTTTATGTAAAAGAAACGGCGCCGGAGATGTCTGGTACTTTTTTTGTATGTTTTCCCACAGGTTTTTTAAAAAACCCATTTCATATTCGATTTTCTCTTTCTTGATATCTTCCGCAGCAGTTCTTACAATATAGCCGAATTTGTCTTTACATGCAGATTCAACGATTTCCTTTAACCGATTCCGTTCCGCTTCATCCTCTATTCGACGCGATATCCCTATATGATCAGATGTTGGCATAAGTACGATAAAACGGCCGGGAAGAGATATATGTGTTGTTGCGCGAGCCCCCTTAGAACCTAAAGGGGCTTTGGCGGCCTGAACCATTATATCCTGACCTTCTGTAATCAAGTCCTCTATATGATATTCGTGGTTAATAAAGAACGGGGAAGGGTCGGCCCCATCAACATTAATGGAATTATTTTCATCCTCCGTCTTTTCCATCAGCAGGGTCTCAATTTCACCAAATCTTCCGACAGTTATATCACGTACATATATAAAAGCCGCCTGCTTAAGCCCGATGTCCACAAAGGCGGCTTGCATACCTGGCAGAACGCGCTGCACCTTGCCCTTGTAAATATTGCCAGCAATATCCGAAACATCTCCACGCTCGATAAAAAGTTCCGCTATGTTCCCATCTTCAAGAAGAACCACTCGTGTTTCATGTTCTGCTGCATTTATGATTATTTTTTTATACATCTTTTTTGTTTCCTATAAAAATCCCTAAAAAAATATAGTCCGAGGCTTACGTTGACATATGGATTTGGCTTCATGAAACAACGAGGCCGAGAGGTATTTTCTTCAAACGGCTAAAACATTACAGTTTGACAATATCAGCCTGTTTTATTTCTTCAACGGGCATAAAAAATATTGTCTCAATAACCTCAAAAGGTCGCACCGTTCTGCCCGGTTCTGTTTTAAGAGTCATCTTCAGTCTATTCGGATCTGGCAACTCTATTTTTAAAATCATCTCTTTTAAATCAATCTTTTTTGTTTTCCCTTTTGGTCCGGTTCGCGTAACAACCAACTCTTTTTTGTTTTTAAAACATGTTAAGTCTTTCTCATTAAAAAAACCCTCTTTTTTTGTCACAATATAGGTGGCTGACGATAACGCATTAGATACAAGCTTAGCCGAGGTAAGCTGACAGTTTAACACACTAAGGCCTTTTGGAAGATGTTTGTTTAATTGACCGATAATACTTTGCGGTTTAACATCCCCTCGCAATGAAAAATAAAATTTTTCGTTCAGGCTTTCCAAACCCACAGGTAGCGGATCTTCAAATGAAATTTTCGGCTTTGGATGAAACCCTTTTGAAAATTTAATCGGTATTCCTGCGCGACTGATGGCGCGCAAGAAAATTCTTACCAGTTCAAGGTGCCCAAAATACTTTGCCTGCCCTTTTTTTGAAAATGAAACCTTCAGTTTTTTATAAAAGGTTTCTTTAATATTGTCTGCAACAAATTCTTTTGAGGCCATTTTTTCACAGTTATCAAACACCTTGGGCGCAATATTTTTAAAGTCACAAACACCGCAATTGTTACAATCGCCTCTTCGACAGTCAACGGTAAATTCGCCTTGTTCGGCTTTTTTTAATTCGCCTTTTAAAAAATCTTTTGTAATCCTTGTATCAATATAATCCCATGGCAAAGGTTCCTCCGTATCCCTGACCCGTGTTGTATAGAATTCCGTATCCACACCCTCATCGCATAACGCTTCTTGCCATAACTGAAACTTAAACCTGTCGCTCCAGCCGTCAAATTTACACCCTTTTCTATACGCTTTCTGCAATAATTGGCTAAGGCGCCTGTCACCACGGGCCCAAAGCCCTTCAAGCATGCTGACTTCAGGGTTTTGCCATTTAAAATGAACCCCGGACATCCTAAGGTTCTTTTGTAACCATCGAATCTTCTGCTTGGAATCGGCCAAAGAAATTTGTGAAGACCATTGAAAAGGAGTGTGGGGTTTTGGGATAAATGTTGTCACACTTACATTGAGCTTGCCCCTTCGCCCATTCGGCCCTTTGATCTTACGAAGTTTTTTTACAAGATCAATAATGGCCTGCAAATCATCATGGGTTTCCGTGGGAAGACCGATCATAAAATAGAGTTTTATCACCTGCCAGCCAAGGCTGAAAGCATTTTTGACTGTATTTTCAATCTCTTCTTGCGTTATGTTTTTATTAATAACATCCCGGAGCCGCTGGCTGCCAGCTTCCGGTGCTATAGTAAAACCTGTTTTCCGGACCTTTTTGACAAGCTGCATGAGTTCAGAGGTTAATGTGCCGACACGCAGTGACGGTAATGAAACCGCAATACGACGGGACGTATAACGGTCCATCAGACGTTCCATGAGCGGAAATATACATTCATAATCCCCTGTGCTCAGTGATAAAAGAGATATATCCTCATAACCGGTTGAAGCAATACACGCATCAGAAAGAGACAACACGGTCTCTAAGGAACGTTCGCGAACCGGGCGATATATCATTCCGGCCTGACAGAATCGGCAACCCCTAGTGCATCCCCGTGATATTTCAATTCGAAGACGATCATGCACGGGTTTTCCATATGGAATGATGGGCTCATCCGGAAAAGCCGCAAGGTCAAGATTATCTACAACCGCTCTTTTAACCGTCGTGTGGTCTGAAAATTCGGGCATAAGGGATTGAAACCCCTTATCATCATATTTTGCTTTAAAAAACGAAGGGATATAGACACCTTCCATATGGGACCAGATTCTCAGAAGAGCTTTTTTATCGCTTTTGCCGCTCGCTTTCCATGTAAGCCAGGCGTTGGACATCTCCATGATAACGTTTTCCCCGTCTCCCACCACAATGGCATCAAAAAAATCCGCCACCGGCTCCGGATTACACGTACAGGGACCGCCTGCAATAACAAAGGGATGTGAATCGTCCCTTTGTCTTGTAAAAAACGGGATATGTGCCAGCTCAAGCATGGCAAGCACATTGGTATAGTTAAGCTCATAAAGCAAACTGAACCCGATAATATCAAACCGGTTTATTGGTTTATGAGATTCCAGGGACAGAATCGGAATGCCGGAAGATCTGAGGTAAACTTCCATGTCGGCCCCGGGAGCAAAAACCCGTTCGGCAGCGATATCACGGTGACGGTTAAGAATATGATAAAGGATCTGAAGACCAAAATGCGATGTGCCTATTTCATAGAGGTCCGGAAACGCAAGCGCAATACATAGGCTGACAGTGCTATGGTCTTTTTTAATCGTGTTTATTTCCGAACCTAAGTATCGGCTGGGTTGCTCTACCAGCGGTAAGATATCTTGAATGGTTTTTATGCTCATGATATATAGTTTTTATAGTGCGTATTTGTAATAGATCGGTTCGTTAAAACAAATCGGTTTCAAACGAGCCTCGGTCATGATTAAATTTTTATATTATAACGGTGTATAAAATGCCAAAGATAAAAACACAAAACAATATTAAACTGTTAGTTTCAGTGGTTGCCTTTCTTTTTTTTTCTATTATGCTTCTTGTTGCTCCTCCTTATATCGTTGGCACTGAAAACCTGCGGGAGAGCGCTGTTGTAATGGCTGTTAAAAAGGTCAGTCCTGTTGTTGTTAATATAAGTTCAGAGTTTGAGGTTCGCAAGCGGGTCAATCCTTTTTCCGGTTTCGGTATGGATTCTTCTTTCGAAAATTTTTTTAATGACTTTTTTGACCCCGGATTTGAACGCCAATACAAACGAACCAGCTTGGGATCCGGGGTCATTATCGACGGAAAACGCGGTTTTATCCTAACCAATCAACACGTCATTTTAAAAAGCAAAACCATTACCGTCTCTCTTAAAGACGGACGAGAATTCAAGGCACAGATTGTGGGGGCAGATCCTGACTCTGATCTGGCGGTACTGCGTATTTCTTCCCCAAAAGCTCTGCCCGTCATTACAATGGGCGATTCCAGCAAGCTGATGATCGGCGAAACCGTAATCGCCATCGGCAACCCTTTCGGTTTTTCGAACACCGTAACCACTGGTGTTATCAGCGCTACCAACAGGAGCGTTAGGACCGATGACATGGTCTACCATGATTTTATACAGACCGATGCTTCAATCAACCCGGGTAATAGCGGGGGACCGCTGCTTAACATAAACGGAGAACTTATCGGTATAAATACCGCCATATATGCCAAAGCTCAAGGTATAGGCTTTGCAATACCCATTAATACCGCCAAAAGAATTGTCTCCGATCTTATAAGATACGGAGAAGTTATACCTGCATGGATCGGTATCACCATACAGGATATTGATACAGATCTTGCACGTTATCTAAAAACGTCCGCCATTAATGGTGTCCTGGTAAAAAAAGCGGAAACGGTCGGTCCTGCACGTAAAGCCGGTATCCGTGAAGGCGACATTGTTCTTTCAATTAATACCCGTGACATTGCTTCCGAGAAAGATTTCCATAGAGCAATGATCGCTTTGTCGGCCGGAGAAAAAATTGATATGACGATCTGGCGTGATGGCAAAATCAAAACTTTTTCAGTAAAAATATCGGTATTCCCCAAAGAACTGGCTCCGGATCTTGCTTATGATCTTCTGGGTATTTCTGTTAAAAATCTTTCGGCAAAAAACCGTTACATCTATAAAGCGTTGGCCAAACAAGGCGTGCTAATTTCGGATGTTAATCGACAATCTTTCCTGGCCCGTATCGGAGCAAGATCCGGAGACGTTATACGACAAATAGACGACATAGCCATTAAAAACATTAAAGACTTTGAGCAGGCTATCATAAAGTACCGCCAAAAAAATTCACTTGTAATCGTTTTACAGCGAGGAGATCAACTCTATAATATTACTGTAAAATTATAAATTTTCTTGTTGTTTTTCAGAGATTAAATCCCAAGCATGAAAAAGAGATTATAAATGAAACGTACCAGAATAGTTCAGTTGTTACAATCGGAAATCCCCGCAAATAAAGTTCTTATAAAGGGATGGGTTCGAACCCGTCGAGACTCAAAAGGTTTTTCTTTTATCGAAGTCAACGACGGATCCTGTCTCAAGAATATTCAGGTCCTTGCCGACAGCTCCTTAAGTAATTACCCGGACATCTCCAGGATTTCAACAGGATCAGCGGTAATCATCAACGGTAACCTGGTTGAATCCATGGGAACCGGACAGAAATGGGAAATTCTGGCGGATCGGGTTGAGATTGTCAGTCTTGCTCCTGACTCATATCCTCTTCAGAAAAAACGCCATACGGACGAGTTTTTAAGAACCATTGCCCATTTAAGACCCAGGACCAACAAATACGGCGCCGCATTTAGGATAAGATCCGAGCTTTCATACGCCATCCATAAATTTTTCCGGGACAGGGGTTTTAAATATATTCATTCTCCGATCATAACCGGTTCCGATTGTGAAGGCGCAGGTGAATTGTTCCGTGTAACAACTCTGGCTCCGGAAAATTTGTCAAAAAAAGACGGCATGGTTGACTATGCACAGGATTTTTTTGGATCCGAGGCAAATTTGACGGTCTCCGGACAGTTGTCCGCCGAAATGTTTGCCCTGGCTTTGGGAGATGTCTATACCTTCGGCCCGACGTTCAGGGCTGAAAACTCTCATACCAGCCGGCATGTTGCCGAGTTCTGGATGGTGGAACCGGAGATGGCATTCTGCAACCTTGAAGGAAACATGAACTTGGCCGAAGAGATGATAAAATATTTAACAAACTTTATAATCGAAGAAAGCAAGGATGATCTTGAACTTTTTGCAAAATTTGTAGATAAAAATTTAATAAAAACTTTGGATAACGTAGCTTCATCTGATTTTAAACGCCTTTCGTATGCTTCAGCCGTAGAAATATTAAAAAAATCCGGGAAAAAATTTGAATATGACATTGATTTTGGAAAAGACCTACAAACCGAACATGAACGTTATCTGACAGAACATCACTTTAAAAAGCCTCTGATTATCTTTGATTACCCTAAAACCATAAAACCGTTTTACATGCGCGTAAACGACGACGACAAGACCGTTTCCGCTATGGATGTTCTGGTACCAAAAATCGGAGAAATTATCGGCGGAAGCCAGCGCGAAGAACGATTAGACATACTGGAAAAACGAATGGACGAGATAGGGATGTCAAAAGAGACTTACTGGTGGTACCTGGACTCCCGACGGTTCGGAAGCGTAGAGCATAGTGGTTTTGGTCTGGGATTCGAACGACTACTTATGTTTATAACCGGAATATCCAATATCAGGGATGTTATCCCCTTTCCAAGAACGCCGAACAGTATTGAATTTTGATCGTGCGGGCTTTAGCACTTTTCCGGGTCTGTTTTTAGGTTTTCATACACCTTAATTTTGCAAGATCTTCGGCATAGCCGTATAGGTGTAGGCCCTTGCTTTCAACAATCATTTCACCGTCTTTCACACCTATTTCCCCGGCCATATAGTTTTTAAGATTCTGAATGCCGGCCAGATTGGCCGGAAACCCTCCCCATAAATCCCATGATCGAAAATATATAATAAAATGAAGGGCTTCGTCCTGTATTCGTGTATCAATAGATCGCAAGCACGGCGGGTCTAAAAGCGTAAGATCAGACGGATGAGCAACCTGTAATACCATTTGATTATTCCTGCTCCCGTACTTTTTATATGTCTGAATTACCCATTCTATCTGATTTAGATATAGTTTCCCGTTTTCTTCAAAAACCGCTTGGCCATCGACCTCTCTTTTATCAATTATTTCAGTATTGCCTTGCTCCCACCACGCAAGTTTATAACCCGTAAGGGGTGTTCTCGTAAGACGTTCGCCGTATGTGTACGATTCACCGGGCTCCTTGCGACCCGTCATTAAATATTCAATGTACGATCTTTCATACCCTTCACCACCATAGATATATTCGTGCTCTACCGGGTTGGGAATCCCGCAGGAGGGAGGAATGTCCGGCAGAAGCGGCTCTGAATACGGATGGATGATATGACCAATAAAATAATCATATTCCAGTCTTGTCTGCCCGGCATAACTGCCTCGATCTATTTTAAACCGTCGTCCATGATCGAGAATATCATGAACAGCCTGAAACCAAAGGTCCGGCAAGTCTCTTGCTTGAATCTTATGAATATACATGGTTACTCTCTATTATGTAATCGTGACGATCTTTTGAATGGAAATTTGGAGAATAAATATTGAATATTTAAATCGTGGATCGAAAATTTTTAATTAAGATTCTATATATCCAGCATGCTTACTTCAAGGGCATTATTATTTATAAATTCTCTTCTGGGTTCAACCTGTTCGCCCATGAGAATTGTAAAAATTTCATCCGACTCAACCATATCCTCTATTTTAACCTGTAAAAGGGTTCTTTTATCGGGATTCATTGTGGTTTCCCATAATTGATCGGGATTCATTTCTCCAAGACCTTTATATCGTTGAATACCGAGCCCCTTTTTTCCTTCTGTTATCATAAAAGATAGAAGGCTTTCTTTGTCTTGTATACAAACCGAATCTGTTGTGTTGTCTTTATTAAAAATAAGAAATGGCGGGTTATCATATTTGAAAATATTGTTGCCCAGGATAATGCTTTTTTGAAAATCATTTGAGTAAATAAGACCCCGACCTATCTTTACAGGTGTAATATTTTTTCCGGCCGAATCCATCGAAAATTGTCCTTGGTTTCCGTTAAAGGGCGGCGTAACGGTCAATTCATAAATGTTTCGTTCATAATTCCATGTTAACTCGCTGACATCATAATCTTTTTCAGTTAACATTGTTTTTAATTTCAACATTTTTCGCTGGTTTTGAAGAAAATCTTTATTTTCAACCTCTTGTTTTATGAGCAATTCTATAAGATCATTCTGAAACCCTCGTTTTTCCATTCTCGACGCAATTAAATAATATTCAGAAAGCTCCGATATAAAAAGATATAATTTGTGTTCCGAAAGCATGGTTTCATTTTTTCCGATCTTAATATCTTTTTTATTACAAACCCTTTTTAGGACATAATCATTCAATTCTTTTTCATTTTTTAGATAAATCGCTTTTTTTCCTTTACCTACTTTAAATAAAGGGGGTTGAGCGATGTACAGATAGCCTTTATCAAACATTTCTTTCATGTGTCGGAAAAAAAATGTTAACAGAAGCGTTCTTATATGAGATCCGTCAACATCAGCATCTGTCATTATAATGGTTTTGTAATACCTGATTTTTTCAATATCGTATTCTTCCTTCCCCACACCGGTGCCCAGTACAGTTATAATATTTTTTATTTCCTCACTACGAAGGACTTTATCAAAACGCGATTTCTCAACATTTATTATTTTACCCTTTAAAGGTAAAATCGCCTGAAATTTTCTATCTCTACCCTGTTTGGCACTGCCTCCTGCAGAATCTCCTTCCACAAGAAAAAGTTCTCTTTCAGAAGGTTCTGAAATCTGGCATTCAGCAAGCTTACCCGGAAGTGTTGAATCTATCAAAGCGCCCTGTTTTCTGGCTAAATCCCGAGCACGTTTTGCTGCATCTCTTGCCCGAGAAGCATCAACCGCCTTAGCAATGATTTTTCTTGCCACTGCTGGATTTTCTTCCAGAAACATATTTAATTTCTCGTTTATAAGCGACTCAACAAGACCTTTGACCTCGCTATTTCCGAGTTTTGTTTTTGTTTGACCTTCGAACTGCGGAGATTTTATTCTAATACTTATAACTGCGGTCAGTCCTTCTCTTATATCCTCCCCGCTAATCTTTGCCTGGAGATTTTTCGGAAGATTTCCATTTACTGCGTATTGATTTATTGTACGCGTTAATGCCGCTTTAAAACCTATAAGATGAAAACCTCCTTCTATTGTGTTGATATTATTAGCAAATGAAAATATTTTTTCGTTAAATGTATCATTATACTGAATGGAGACTTCTACTTGAACCTCGTTTTTTATGCCCTCTATAAAAATGGGTTTATGAAGCACTAAATTCCTTCTGTTAAGATATTCAACAAAAGAAACGATCCCCCCTTTATAAAAGAATTCATCCTTTTTATCCGAACGTTCATCTTCTATTATTAATCTTACCCCTTTATTTAAAAAAGCCAGTTCCCTTAACCTGCGAATCAGTATTTCATAACTAAAATTATCTACCTCTAAAATCTGTGTATCAGGAATAAAATGTATTTTCGTGCCCCGTTTCTTTGTTTTACCTATAATACTTAATTCTCTCGTTTTTATACCTTTTTCATAGCTCTGATAGTAAATATTTCCGTCAGTATAAACTTCTACTTCCAATGTTTTCGAAAGTGCGTTTACCACCGAAACGCCCACGCCGTGTAACCCTCCGGAAACTTTATAGGAATGATCATCGAATTTACCCCCTGCATGAAGCTTTGTCATTACAACTTCAATAGCAGGCATATTTTCTGTTTTTTGAATTCCGACAGGTATTCCTCTTCCATTATCTTCAACACTTACACTATTGTCGGTATGAATGGTAACCACAATCTTATCACAATATCCTGCCATTGCTTCATCAATACTGTTATCTACAACTTCATATACAAGATGATGAAGCCCTTGGATATTGATATTCCCGATATACATCGCAGGCCTTTTTCTCACAGCTTCAAGGCCCTCGAGAACTTTTATATTATCTGCGTTATATGTTTGCTCTTCTGTATTCATATTCTCATCGGCATATTTACACTGATATAGGTATCGTCGTTTTCCCCTTCTATTAAACACGGTTTTTCTTCATCAATTATATTAATAATCACTTTTTCAGAATCTATAACACTAAGTATATCAATAAAGTATCTTGGATTAAACGCAACTTCAATAGAATCGCCCTTAAAATCTATATTCATATCTTCTTTTGATTCACCAATATCGGGATTTGTGGTTGTTATAAAAAGTTTGTCATCACTAAAATGAAAAATAACCCCTTTATAATTATCAGAGGATAAAATACTCATTCTTTTCAGCATCATTAAAAACATATTTCTATCTATATGGATTGCATGAGAAGCGCCTTTTTTTATTATATCGGCGTATTCCGGAAAATCGCCTTCAAGAAGCCGTATGATTATTGTTTCTGTATCTTTTTTTATTACAAAATTATTATTTTTTATGCCCAGTTGGACCATCCCCACAGGCTCAAGAAACTTATTAACTTCATTCATTCCCTTTTTTGGAATAATTATACCTTGCTCTTGAGGAAGTTTAACATCCTTTTTATAAACATGATCGATCTTTGAAAGCCGGTTACCATCGGTTGATACCATCCTGACTATATTTTCATCATCCGTATGAATAATTTCAAAATATATTCCTGTAATATGAGCCCTTTTTTCGTCAGAACTACCGGTAATAATGACCATTTTATCTATCATATCTTTAAATACGCCCGAATCGATACTAAAAAATTCAACATCGTCTATATGTGGCGTTTCAGGAAAATCTTCAGAATTCATACCAACAATATTATACTCAACCGTTTTATTTCCTATTTTAATCCAGTGATTTTCAATTTCATTGACCTGTATTTCATCACTCGGAAATTCTCTTACGATCTCATAGAACTTTCTTGAATTAATGACTATGGTTCCATGTGATTCGACTTTTGCAGGATATTGTCCTTCAAAACCGGTTTCAAGATCCGTAACTACCATAGTTATGCCGTAATCCGTTGTACTGATTAAAATATTTGATGTTATTGCCAGGTTGCTTTTTCTCCCGGTTAATCCTTGAACTTTTGATAATATATCAACGATGTCTTGTTTTTTAATTTTAAAGTTCATTATAATTTCCTTTTAATATTTTATAATATGATATTAGTAATATTAAAGGCTGTTAATAAGTATAATAACTTTTGAACCTATCTATTTTATAGAAAAAAATTAACAATAAATATGAAAAAAAGATTATAATAAATGAATAAAAATGACGAATTATAAAGAGAATGAAAATAATTATTAATAACTAATAAGTTATTAACAAAATATCAATTTAAAAAGACATATTCTTTGATGTATTCATAAAAAGTCAAAATTTACAAGATTCTCCAATTCAGTATTCTGACAACAAATTTAAATAATTCGTAATTCCTGAATCCCTAAATCCATGTAAAAAGGACTTTTTATAAGACCATCACAATTTGATTGTTTGCTAAAATCTAATATTTTTAATGATGTAAAATATACTATATATAGTATATAACATGTTATATATATACTGCTTATAATTTTTACACAAGAGTTTTTATAGGGTATGGATCCAAGTTTTTATAAAATCGTAAAAAGTCAAAATTTACAAGATTCTCCGATTAAGTATTCTGACAACAAATTTAAATAATTCGTAATTCCTGAATCCATATAAAAAGGACTTTTTACATGGGCATCATGTTTTAACTTGAATTTATTAGATATTAGAATACCCTTTTAAAAAAACCTTTTCAACCTTTTTACAAAACTGTCACGTTTTTTTTATATCATATGAAATTTATCGCTGATTTTCATGTTCATTCACATTTCTCAAGGTCAACGGCGAAAAATCTTGATCTTGAAAATCTATACATAGCAGCACAGTTAAAAGGTATAACGGTTATCGGAACCGGTGATTTTACCCATCCGGGATGGTTTTCAGAAATTAAAGAAAAACTTATTCCGGCAGAACCCGGACTTTTCAAGTTAAAGGAAAAAATCGCAAAAGTATGCGATCAAAGGGTTCCCATGTCATGCCGGGGGAAAGTTCGGTTTATACTGGTTTCTGAAATCAGTAATATATATAAAAAAAACAAAAAAACCCGTAAAAATCATAATCTTATATTTCTGCCAAACCTCGACCTTGCACAAAAATTTAATTCAAAATTAGATAAAATCGGGAATATTAAATCTGACGGTAGGCCCATTCTCGGCCTTGACGCAAGAGATCTTCTTGAAATCCTTCTTGAGACATCCGACAATGGGTTTCTGATACCCGCTCATATATGGACTCCATGGTTTTCACTCCTTGGTTCAAAATCAGGTTTTGATTCGGTTGAAGAATGTTTTGAAGATCTTTCATCTTATATATTTGCAGTTGAAACCGGTCTTTCATCTGATCCGATCATGAATCGGAGAGTATCGTTCCTGGACGGGCTGACGTTGGTCTCGAATTCTGATGCGCACTCTCCCTTAAAACTCGGACGGGAAGCAAATATTTTTAATACCAAGTTTTCCTATTCAGACATAAAAAAAACCATTGAAAAAGGAGACCCCGAAAGTTTTATTGGAACGTACGAATTTTATCCTGAGGAGGGAAAATATCATATAGATGGACACCGAAAATGTAATGTCAGTCTTTGGCCGGAACAGACCCGAAAATATGACGGAAAATGTCCTGTTTGCGGGAAACCGCTGACACTTGGTGTTTTGTACAGGGTGGAGGAACTATCGGATCGGCCGGAAGGTGGGAAACGCGAAAAGACCCTTCCTTTCTTTAATATTATTCCACTTACGGAAATATTATCGGATATTTTAGAGGTGGGTTCAGGATCAAAAAAAGTGATGAGAAATTATATGGGGTTGCTGGAGAAGCTTGGGCCTGAATTTGAAATTCTTAATAACAAAAGAGAAGAAAAAATTAATTCGGCAGGTGTTCCTTTGCTTGGTGAAGCAATTTTAAGGATGAGACAGAATAAAATCATTCTTTCGCCCGGATATGACGGAGAATTTGGAAAAATAAAAATTTTTAATCATCAAGAACGCAAAAAACTGCTCGGACAAAAACAATTTTTTTTTATTAAGGCTCCGGAATCCGAGACACCATAAACAGTTTCAACGATCAGACAAGGATAGGCCTCAGAAAAACAACGAGAGGGTAAATGAAAAGGGCGTAGCGATAATTTTACGTATTATTACCAAGAGTCTGTTTTTCTATAATTAGCAAACCAATTAAAAAATGCCCTTTAAAAGATCCATGCTCTTTTTTTGTGATATGTATGATTTTTGTTTTTAAGAATTCGGCAGAACTCGACGCTTCAGGGGGATAATATTTCATTTTTAATATATCGTTAACTGTTAAATGTTCCAATACCGCGGAATCTTCATTTACCAGAATACCCAAGCTTTTTGATGAAAGATCCCTTAGTTTGCAATGATAAAGATGGCCTGTCTCTTTTAACTTAAACTCTACACTGTAATACCTGTCCAGCACCTTCCTTAATTCAAACCTTCTTTCTTCGGGGTTGCCTGTGTTGGTGTTTTCTTTCATGATCGCTCTTTTTTACTTAAAGGGTAAAAGGTTGGAGATGAAAAAGCAAAGATAGCATGATGTGAATCATAAATACACGATAATAAAAAGTTGCCATTATGTCTATATGTTATACAAAACCGGAAGAGGGTTCAAGTTTTTTTTGAAGAAAAATAGAAGAATTAAAAAAAGAAATTTACTCTTGCTTTAGAATGATAAAGGAATATAATTTTGTTGTTTCACAAAGATAACAATCTGCGGTTATTCATTAAAACACAAAAAGTTTAAGAAGAGAGTTATAGTTCATGAAGGATAATGCCTTTAATGGACAAATAAGCGGCAGAAAGGAGATTCATGCGGAAGATAAGATCCGGTTTGATTGCCATCCGGGGGTTGCGTGTTTTACCCGATGCTGCAAAGATGCCGATATGTATCTTTATCCCTATGATATTATTTGTATAAAGAACAGGCTCGGTATTTCTTCGGATCGGTTTCTCGAACAGTATAGTATTCAAGCAATTAGAGATAATCCGTATTTTCCGAGTGTTATGCTGAAAATGTCTGACGATGAAGAAAAAACATGTCCCTTCCTTTCTCCTGAAGGATGTACCATATACAAAGATCGGCCATTTTCCTGCCGGGCTTATCCGCTGGAACGTGCTGTGGCAAGAACAGGGGATGAAAATGGACGGAAAGTTTTATACTTCATCATGCGCCACGAACACTGCCTCGGGCACAAAGAATCTCGCGAATGGACGGTAACGGAATGGATCGAAGACCAACAGATAGAATTATATAATGAAATGAATGATTTGTGGGTCGATATCGATTCTATTTTCAGAGCAAATCCATGGGGCTCTCAAGGGATTGACAGCCCTGCCTTAAAAATGGCGTTTATGGCCTGTTTTAATGTGGATGTGTTTAAGAAATTCATCTTTGAGAGCACTTTTTTATCACGGTTTGATTTGTCCGGGGAAATAATTGAAAAGTTGAAAAAATCAGATGTTGAACTGATGAAATTTGGTTTTGACTGGACAACGTTTTTTCTTGCCGGCACCGGACCGTTGTGCGGTTTTCACTGATCCGCCAGGCAATTCCCGCGAATACAACCAGACCCGTTATGCTTTGGGCGATCATGGATTGACGGTCTCGTAAAAAGTCCAACTTCTGCGTTGTGCTGCATTTCGTAATCATTCAACGTACGAAAAGTACGCCTCATGATTACAAAATTTGCACGCCTTGAATTTGAACTTTTTACGAAACCGTCTAAATCGGATTTTTTACAGGATTCTCCAATTCGGTATTCTGACAACAGGCTTAAATAATTCGTAATTCCTGAATCCCTAAATTCCTAAATCCATGTAAAAAGGACTGTTTACATGGGCATCAAACTGTTATAATACAATTTACCCGCTCCACGGTCATGGTCACGGCGCCGAAGTCTTCTTCTATTTTACCGTAAAGTATGAAGGGGCGGCTTCGATCCATAATAGCGCAAAAACGACGATATGCTCTGGGGAAAAAGGTGGTTTCCACCAGTCCGGTCTCATCTTCGAAAGTCAGAAACTCCATGGGTTCGCCATACTTGGTGTGCACAACCTTGCCCGTAATCAACAGACCGGCAATGCGCACATGCCGGCCGATGAAGCGAGACAAGTCCCTGGCCTTAACAATCCTCTGTTTCTTTAAAGTGTCGGCGTACAACACCAT
>JAUVTO010000054.1 GCA_030601485.1 Desulfobacterales bacterium
ATGATTCAATTTCGTACGGTGGGCGAAGGGGAGTTGAGCTAAGGTTATGGCTGTACCCAAAAAGAAGAAATCCAAGTCCAAACGGGGCTCGCGGCGTGCCCACGATGCTATCCAGATGCCCAAAACTGCCACCTGCCCGCAGTGTCACGAACCTGTTTTGCCTCATCATATATGTCCCGAGTGCGGGACTTATAGGGGCAGGACTATAATCGAGACAGAAGAGGACTAATATGAATGTGGCCGTGGACGCCATGGGAGGGGATCATGCTCCGGAAATGGTGGTTCAAGGTGCGGTGGCAGCTGTTTCTGAGTTAGGCATTGATATTACCCTTGTTGGTCATGAGAAAAAAATAGCAAAGGCCCTTGACACCCGTCCAGCACACGGTCATATATCATTCCATCACTGCGAAGATGTGGTGGAGATGGATGAATCTCCTCTAAAGGCCCTGAGGGGAAAAAAGGACGCCTCCATCAAAGTGGCCTTTGATCTTGTGAAAGGTGGTCATGCTGATGCAGTAATCAGCGCTGGCAATTCCGGGGCTACTCTGGCCGCCGGTGTCCTGGCATTAGGTCGAATAGAGGGCGTAGAAAGGCCGGCCATTGCGACTATTATTCCCACGGAGAGAGGCCGTGTTGTCCTGATAGATGTAGGGGCAAATGTGGACTGCAGACCCGCTCAGCTCTTTCAGTTTGGGGTTATGGCCCAGGCATTCGCCTGTTCCTGTCTCGGGATAACAAATCCGAAGGTAGGTCTGTTGAATATTGGAGAGGAAGAAAGCAAGGGGAATGAGCAGGCCCGTTTAACGCACGAGCTATTTGATAAAAGCGAGTTAAACTTTGTCGGAAACGTTGAGGGGCGTGACATCCTTATGGACGTCGTTGATATCGTTGTGTGCGATGGTTTTGTAGGAAACATAGTATTAAAACTGATAGAAGGGAACGTGGAGGTGATGGGAAGACTCATTGAAAGAGAGCTGAAAAGTTCTTTTTTTGGCCGGGTTGCGTTGGCGTTGGGTCGTAGGCCTATTGACCGATTTAAGCGAAAACTGGATTACGAAGAGCAGGGTGGGGGACCCCTGTTAGGGATAAACGGAGTAGGCGTGATCTGTCACGGATGCTCTTCAGCCAAGGCCATTAAGAATGCCATCAGTATGGCAGCGCAGTATGTAAACAGCATGGTCCTCGAAAAGATGAGCCTTCAGTTGAAGGCCTCCAAAATAGGCTAGTGTCGATCCATAAATGGTCTTTTTGTCTCCCGCCATCGGCGGGACGTTATGCTAAAAAGATAATCCTCGGAATATCAAATATATGCCTGTGGTTATTTTTTTCGCATGTCTTGATCTTGAACGAAAATCCTCATTAATCAACAAACTCATTCATTGATCATCAAATAAGATTACCCATTTCATCCCAAGGATGTTTTGGGTAATACAGATTCATGATGCAACCGTCAGTTTATCTTCGGCAAGGGAAAGATCCGGGATAATCTCGAGGAATTTGATTTGAAATTTATTTTTAATGCTTTCCACGTTCTTATTTTTTAACCCCCTCATTTTTGAAATGCTACGGGGATGAACGTTTATGGTAATTTTGTCATATGATCTTTTCTCGGCTTGAATGATGGATACGGCCATATCCATAAAGATTTCAGAATGAACCATATGTCCGAAAGCCGGATGGTACGGTCCTGCTAAAATCGTCGTGCCTTTTGCAAGATCCTCCGAGGCCTGAAGCCCCATACGAATGACCGGGATCTTTTTGCTTTTGAAAAAAAGGTAAAGGCTTTTTACAAGGGCCACGCATCGCGAAAGAGACCAAGGCGTATATTCTCCATTTCGATACCATACGGCAAGACAGCTGTGTGCAAGAACAACCGTAGGATAAATCCTGACAAAATCAGGAGAAAGCGATGCAATTCTTTGTGCGGTAGACAGGGATTTGGTTTCGTCATCACCCGGCAGCCCGACCATCATCTGCATACCAACGTCATAATTCCGCTCCTTTAGCAGGGCCGCCGCTTTTTCCGTGTCCAAAGCGGTATGTCCCCGTTTTGCCATGGCCAGCACCTGATTATCCATAGACTGAACACCGATTTCAATGGTTGAAACAGGATAATTCTTAATTATATCAAGTTGTTTATCGCTTATTGTGTCCGGCCGAGTAGAAAAGCGAATACTGTCAATTCTTTTATTTTTTACAAATTTTGTCGTTTCATCAAGCAGAATCCTGATGTACTCTTTTTTCAGGCCCAGAAAATTTCCCCCGTAGAAAGACACCTGAACAGACCGTCTCTGTGTTTTTTTATATTCAAGAAACTCATTTATCAGCAGACACAGTGTTTCCGGAGAAATCGTGTCAGGCGTTACACCGGTGATGGATGTTTGGTTGCAAAAAGCACACTGATGGGGGCACCCGAGATTGGGTAAAAAAATCGGAATGATAAAGGGCGTGTTTTTCTTTAGGCTCACTTAAATGGGAGTTCCAGAAATGTTACATTTTATTATCAGTTTGCGGATCAATATGATTATTTAATACACCAAAACTTATTGAGGAGTTTTTTAAACAACTCAACTTGTTAACTCTGTCCGGATTTTAAAATATCAAGGCTTTTTCTGGCGGCATCCTGTTCGGCAGCCTTCTTGCTCTTCCCGATTCCTTCTGTCTGGACCTCACCAACTGTCAACTGCACCCGAAAGGTTTTGTCATGATCCGGACCGCTTTCATGGACGACGTTGTAAATGGGTATTGATCGGTATTCCATCTGAACAAGTTCCTGAATCTGGCTTTTGAAATCATGATTGGCAGTCGGTGTGGCTACGGAATTAATCAACACCGAAAAATGGCCGTCAATGATCTTAAAAACAGCATCAAACCCGCCATCTATATAAACCGCTGCAATTACGGCTTCAAACGTGTTTGCCAGTATGGATTTCTTATTCCAGCCTTCTGATTGGATTTCTCCCTTGCCTAATTGTATATGGGAACCCAGATCTATTCCGCGGGCAATGGATGCAAGTTGAAATTCATTAACCAGATTGGCCCTCATCCTGGACAGATCCCCCTCTTTTACATCCGGATATCTTTGCATGAGAATGCGCCCCACCACAAGATTTAAAACCGCATCCCCAAGAAATTCAAGGCGTTCATTATCCTTGAGGTCTGTGTCGAGTTGTTCATTTACAAATGAACTGTGTCGTAAGGATTCAACAAGGAGATCCGTATTCTTGAATTCATAATTAAGCTTGTGCATTAACTCAGGCAGATCTGTTTGTGCCATCTATGTTCCTATCGATAGACTTGAAATTAATGTTTCATACAGTTCATAAGGAACGGAGAAATCTCCTCTGCCCGACCCCATTTTAATTTCGGGCTTAATAGAACCGTGAAAATCCGTACCTCCGGTAATTAATAATCCATGCCGGTTTGCTATTTCGGTATATCGGGCAATAAGATCCGGCGTTTGTTCAGGATAATAGGCTTCTATTCCTTTAAGGCCCATTTCCTTTAAACAGATAATCAGCTCTTCAAGGACATCATTATCTTTGATGTTGAGAAGAACCGGATGGGCCAGTACAGGGATTCCCCCGGCATTGAGCATCACTTCAATTGCTCTGTCACAGTCAACACGGTATTTATCAACATATGCCGGTTGACCAGTTGCCAGATAGTTGTCAAATGCCTCTTTAACCGATTGAACAAAGCCTTTTTTTACCATTTGATTTGCAATATGAGGTCTTCCAAGCTGACATTCTCCAACCTCTTTTCGTATTTCGTTCAACGATAGTTCAAACCCCATGCGATTCAGCAGTTCAATAATCCTGGGGTTTCTATTCTTTCTCGCTTCCTGTAACCGGGCAAGTGTATGGTTCAACTCCGTATCCTCTATATTGATACCATAACCCAAAATATGAAAACTTCCAGGACTGGAAAAAGCCGGCGGTGGATTTGCGCTGATTTCAACACCGGTCAAGAATTTAAGGCAAGGAGGTATCCCTATGGCAAGGGCTTCTTTTGTTCCATCGATGGTGTCATGATCTGTAATGGATATGGCCCCGAGATTGAGGCGTTGGGCCATATTGAGGATTTCTAATGGTGAAAGCGTTCCATCAGAAGCGGTTGAATGAATATGAAGGTCAATTCTCACATTTTTATTTATAATCCGAGGGCTCTTTCAAAAGCCTCTTCTTTGGTTTTACAATCAATACATAACGTAGTAACCGGTCTGGCTTTAAGGCGACTCGATGAAATATCTTCACCGCATTTTTCGCAGCCTCCGAAGGTTCCGTCGTCAATACGTTCCAAGGCTTTTTTTATCTTTTTGATAAGCTTGTTTTCTCTATCCCTTATACGAAGCATAAAATTCCGGTCTGCTTCAAGAGAAGCACGGTCCGCTGGATCCGGAAAATTCTCTTTTGGGGTGGTCATGCCTGAGACCGTATTATCTGCATGATTTAACAGTTCTTCCAACCGGTTGGTTAAAAGTTCTTTAAAATATTTGATATCATCCTTCTTCATGGCAAACCCTTTGAAATAAAAAATAAATCGGATTTTGTGAAAATAGTCTATTTACATTAACAAAATGTCTATGTAAAGAAAAATTTTATTTTTTTGTTATTATTAATTTGACAATCTTGTAACCGCCCGCTTTTCTTATTTTTTACCAAGGCATTAATTTTGCAGAACATTCATAAGATCTTTTTCTGTCGATATGGAGTCCAACTGAGGCCAAAGAAAAAGATTCATGCAACACGGAACGTTATAATCCGGAAAAAATCAAGTGGTTTCTTTCAAGAATCGCTCCAGCTGCTTCATGCTGTTTACCGTATATATTTTACAGGGATAATCCTTGGGCAATATTTTTTTTATTAAACCGGTAAGAACCTTTCCCGGGCCCACCTCAACAAAGACCGCCACGTTTTCCGCCATAAGCCTGCACACGGAGTCATACCATTTTACGGGGCTGCAAAACTGCCGGGCCATGATCGATTTGATTTCATCCGGATCTTCAGCATAATCGGCCGTTACATTAAACACCACGGGGCAGTCCGGTGTGTTAAAATGAATGGATTCGATAACGTCTTTAAACTCGTCCTGGGCGCCTTTTATCAATTCACTGTGCCATGCGCCGCTGACTTTCAAGGGGATGGCTTTGGCGCCCCGGGAAGAAACCAGGGCGGAAACTTTTTTAACCATGTCCGGCGCTCCGGTGATTACAATTTGCTGTTCTGTGTTGTGATTTGCCACCGTAACAATTCCTTCTCTTTGCACTTCGGCGACAAGTTCTTGGACGGTATGGATCGGCAACCCGATAATTGCATACATGGCTCCTTTATAGCGGGTTGCTTCACGGTGCATCAGTTCCCCCCTTTTAAAAACGAGTCTGATGGTATCTTCTTTTGATATGATGTCTGATGCATGCAATGCGCTGTATTCGCCCAGACTATGGCCGGCGCATATATCAGGACCGGCCCCCTCTTTTTCAAGTGCAGAAAAACAGGCCAGATTTACAGCGGTTACTGCAGGCTGAAGATTCATCGTTTGGGTAAGCTCGTCGAAGGGACCTTTAAAACAGAGTTTGGATATTTTGATTTTGGTTATTTCCTCCGCCATGTCAAAAATTTCTCTGACACTGTCGTATTCCTGATAAAAATCAAGGCCCATACCCACAGACTGTGATCCCTGACCGGGAAAAAGGAATGCTGTTTTTTTCAAGGTTGTCCTCCGTTTATTCATCAAGTTTAAAAAGTTTTCGGGTTATGTCGAGGTAGCCGGATTTGTTTTGATGATGTCCATTGCTCTTTAATAACAGCGTGGGATCATGCAAAATTTTATTTATCATAGCATTCGTCATTCGGGTAACGGCCTGGCGATCCTCATCTGACAGATGTTTTAAAGCGAGCAATGTTTTTTTTATTTCCGCCTGGGCAATGGCGTCCATTTTGTTCCTTAAGGCAACAATTGTAGGCACCACATCCAGATTGTCGTACCACCGCCTGAAACCGATCACGGCCTCGTCAACGATTCTTTCCCCTTTAATAGCCTCCTTGTTTCGGTTTTCAATACTTCCATCGATGACCCCTTTCAGGTCATCGATGTCGTAAACATATGAATTGGTCAGACGGTTTATTTCCGGATCGATATCTCGGGGTACCGCGATATCGATAAAGAAAATAGGACGATTCCGGCGACGGCGTATGACCGCCTTGACCTGTTTGCGTGTAACAACGTAATCGGTTGAACCGGTGGAACTGATAACAATGTCAACCCGCTCTAAGCTGTCTGCAATCTCTTCAAATCGGATGGCATTGCCCTTGAACCTTTTGGCAAGTTTAACCCCGTTTTCAAAAGTTCGGTTGGCAACCAAAATATCCCCGACCTTATTTCGAATCAGATGGTCAACTGCCAGTTCCGCCATTTCCCCGGCTCCGATAAGGAGCACTTTTTTCCCTTCAAAAGTGCCGAATATTTTGCGCCCCAGCTCAATCGCCGCATAACTGATGGATACCGCATGATCTCCGATCCCGGTTTCACTGCGAACGCGTTTTGCCACGAAAAAGGTTCGATGAAGCAATTTGTTCAGAATAACACCGGATGTTTTTTTTAAGGTCGCCAGTTTATACGCTTCTTTTATCTGGCCCAGTATCTGCGGCTCTCCGACAACCATGGAGTCAAGACTCGAAGCCACCCGGAACATATGCCGGACAGCATCATCCCCCTTATGGATATAAAGGGATTTTTCAAATTCGGAAGCAGGCAGCTTTTTAAATTCGGATAGAAACATTTTAGCAGTTCTCACCGCATTGGACTTGTCTTCGGTGGCCATAAGAATTTCTACGCGGTTGCAGGTTGAAACAAGCACTGCTTCACTGATCACCGGTGATTCTTGAAAAGCTTTCAGCACAGCGGATGTCTCGTCCGGCGAGAAGGCCAGGCACTCCCTCAACGCCACCGGTGCTGTTTTATGATTCAATCCCAATAAGACGATTTCTAACATATTTTTTAATAAACGCATTCATAAATACGATTGCGTATTTTAATTGGTCTATTCATTCCATTTAAAAGTTTGAAGTGCCTAAAGTGATCTAAAGTGCCTAAAGTTCTGGTATTCTATCATTTTTAAATTGACTGCGCTGAAAGCGCATGCCTTAACTTTAGTTCACTTTAGCTCACTTCGACTTTTAGGCACTTTTGGCATCGCAACATAAAATACGCCATCGAATTTACGAAATAGGGCACTTATCCCCCCATCTGCAATTTTGTGAATTCTCCGTGATGGCCCTGCAATAGAAAGTTAACCCCAAAAAAAGTAAATAAAATGACAGCAAAACCGATGATCGCCATAATTGCCGCCTTGCGCCCCCGCCATCCCACAGTGAGGCGCTGATGGAGCAAGGCCGCATACAACAACCAGGTGATCCCTGACCAGACCTCTTTGGGGTCCCAACTCCAGAACCTGCCCCAGACCGATTTGGCGTAGATGAAACCGGTTATGAGTCCCAAAGTAAGCATTGTGAATCCTGCAACAATACATGCATATCCGGTTGTATCGAGAAGTTCCAGAGACGGAAGGCGTTTGAAAAAAAATCCATGAGTTTTGGATTTTATCGTGTGTTCCTGCACAAGATACAAAAACCCCACCCCGCAGGCCAGAGCAAATGACGCCTCGCCGATAAAGATGGTAATGACATGAGCAACAAGCCATATATTGTTTAAGATACTGTCGGCCGTATGCGGCGCACTTGGTAACCGGGAGGCGATGACCATTACCAGGGTGACCAGCGGAGCGGTAAATATACCCAGAATCTTAAGATGGAACCTGTAGTGAAAGATCAGGAAAACACCGGCAATGGTCCAGCCTGCCATGGAGAGAGTTTGGTGAAGATTATTTATGGGAAAATGTCCGGATTGAACAAACCCATAACCGATCCATGTCGTATGACATAAAAAGCCGGCTAAAATCAGATAAAAACCGGTCTGTTGAAGGTAATTTTTCTGAAGGAAAAGATAGGCAACGTATCCTGCCGTGCTTAGCATGTAGAAGAAAATGATTATAAATATCAAAATTTCCACGGATGGCACCTATGCATTTTTCAAAACCGGGTTGGATGTCGGTTGGTTTGCCATTAACTCGTCGAATATATATCCTTCACCAAGAATTTCAAAAAGCAAGGAATTAATTGCCGCAATATCGCGGTCTTTTATCAGGTTGACCAGATCTCGTTTGATCAATTTTTCAAAAAGATGCTTATGAGCCTCGGGTTCGTGATCTTCACTTAAAAGTTTGGTGCGGATGCCGCCCATAAGCGTCAGAAAATCAGCATATTCGATTCCGAATTCCTTTTCAAAATCTTTTCGCATCTTTTTTGCAAACGCAGGACTTTTTCCGGAGGTCGATATGGCGATGATCAAATCTCCCCGGTTTACAATGGCCGGGAGAATAAAATTACACACTTCGGGGCGATCCGCGATATTGCACAGCATACCGAGCCGTTCTGCTCCGGCATGAATCTGTCGGTTCAATTCCGGGTTGTCTGTTGCACCGATAACCAGAAACATTTCTTCAAGATCTGTGGGCTTGAAACCCCTTTTTTGTAATTTTATCTGACCGTTATTTGAAAGCTCCTCTATCTTTTCGGTAACCGCCGGGCTGACAACAACTACCCTTGCACCACAGTCAAGCAGGGTCATTACCTTGCGGGTGCCCACGTCACCCCCGCCCACCACTAAGCATTTTCGATTTCGGATATCAAGATTGACCGGATAATATCTCATGGCGTCTCAAAACAAACCCGATAACATTTACCACCCAGGCACAAAGACTCGAACCATTTTAATTCGTTATTCTTTCTTAGTGTCTTGGTGCCTTTGTGGCGAGAAAAAAAGTTTTGCCACAAAAAGCACAAAATTCAAAATTAATAAACCAAAATAACATTTTCATACCAAAATAGCCATTCTAAAAAAAATAGTAATAATTCACGGATTTTTTAAAATCACAAATTCCAAGTACCAAATTACAAATAAATCCCAAATCTCAAGCATCAAATTCCAAACCATTGCCTTGGCCTGTCGCTGTTCCCGGATTAATAATGACACGTTGATCCGAACATGGAAGTTAAATGTTTTTGACCGTTATTTCATGTTACTCTTTTTTGTCCTTTGGATAAATGATGAGCCGATCTCCCGGATGGATCGGCTTGTTTAAGTCAATACGGTTCCAAATAATAAGCACAGTCAGGGGCACATCGAACTTCTCGGCAATAGAGGATAAATTGTCCCCCTCTTTAATGACATAGATTCGATCGGTTTTGTCTGCCTGATACTCCTTAACCTGTTTTTTATAGCGCGTACTAAACCCCTTTTTCGCCCCCTTGGGTATGAGAATGGCATGAGTGCCTTCGGTAAGATAATGTCCCCGAATTTCGGGATTAAGATCCTTGATGACTTTAAAATCCGTTCCGGAAGCCTTTGCGATCAGGCTGAGGGGAATTTCCTGGAAACAATCGATGGTGATCCGGTCGAATTCAAGGGCCGGATAATAGTCATCATGGGTGAGATTAAATCCGAATTTAACCGGATCCAAAAGAATCAGCTTTGCCGAAAGAATGCGGAATATGAATCGCTGAGTTTCCAGGGGCAGGTAGAGCCGGTAATAATCGCGGGTGTGCTGCACCATAATTTCGGCCCGCAGCCCTTCTTCGCCCATATTATACGCAGCCGCGGCAAGCGTCCAGGATCCCATGGATTGGTAAAGC
>JAUVTO010000166.1 GCA_030601485.1 Desulfobacterales bacterium
TTTTAAACGGCTAAGAACTAAATTAATCTATTAAGACACCAGCAGCAAGTGCATTGGCTTTAAACGCTATATATGTTTATTGTTGTCAATGAATGCTTTAGTGCCTACACCTTCAATTACCGAAATTTGAAGATTTATAAATGAAATCATAAAAAGTACAGATCACTTACCAAAAGCACAGCCCAACATCAATTAGTTCCGATTACATATATCGCATAATGTCCCCTCAAAGTCAAAAAGGCAAACCCTATGAAATGGATTTACCCTTATTGAAAAACGATATCCCAAATAATTTAAGGTCTCAAAAACCTCCCATACATAGCAGATACAATCAGCCGCCAGTTAAATTTTATTCAAGAAAAAGGCAGCGTCGATTTTACAAGCCGATCGCTTAGGGTGTTGAAGTATTTCTGTAATCGCTTGATTTTTAGGTGAAAAAAAAGAAAATCTATCGGCAGAATATCTTTCTGCAAGCCCTCACCTTTATTGCATGTAAAAACAACATGTTAAGCGATCAGCTAGTCGATTTTACTCTGCCTTTTTGTGACAAAATGTGACAAAAATTGATTTTCTTGACTATATTTTTTATATTGTTTATACAGTAAAATCAATAAAAAAAACAAATAATATAAGAATGTTAGCTAGTTGTAAATTTTTTCTGGATTGACGCGGAATCATGGGATTGGGATCTGGCGTTCTATAAGGACCAACAGTAAAAACAGGAATAACCGTTCAGAGGTTCAGGGTTCAAAGCTTATAGGGTAAAGGATTAATTTTTTCGAAAGAGACAAATTTGCAATAATAACCATTCGGTATTGAGATATTTTTGTCAATATTCGCACACCAATAACAGGCCAAATAAAAGATGAAATTTCAGAATTGCGTCAGAAATGAGTATGGCAAGTGCGATCTACCGTCCAACACGATTAGTAGAATTAAAGACGGGTTTCGGAAGTTGCATCTCAACGTTGAATACACCCCCTTTCAAGTTTCGGACAACATTTATTGGGGACGGATATGGATTGATTCAATTCGGATCGTATGTAATGGAAAAGGCATTACCCCGGAGCTTGCGGAGGCCAGTGCATACGCGGAGCTGGCAGAACGCTTCAGCGCAGGCCTGTTCTATCCGGTCTTTGAAGAACGCGTGAGGTTTAATATTCCGGCCCTTTACAATGAGGAAACCAATAGGTTCCTTAATTATGAATGGATGGATGGATATGTACATGCCCATCAGGATGAATTGAATGAAAACACTTTGAAAATAGAAGACCTTCTGGCAAACGAACGTCATCTGACAGATACAGATATTGAGCATATCAAAAACAGCAGAATGGCCAGACATTGGGTTGACGGTTTTTCAATAGCTCGTGAAGAGGCAGTAAAAGTTCCGGTCAATTTTGTTACCTATATTCATGCGTCTAACGGGATGGCGGCAGGAAACACCATGGAAGAGGCCATGATTCAGGCCTCATGTGAAATATTTGAACGTCATACCCAAATACAAATAATCAAACCTGAAAAAACAGTTCCATCAATTGACCCGGATTCTGTGAACAATGCCGTGATAAAGGATATGATTAAATTCTATCACGGAAAGAATGTCCATGTAATAATCAAGGATCTTTCTCTGGGTGGCGTGTTGCCCTGCATAGGCGTCCTGTTTATCAACCACAATTTGTCTCCGGATCGCCTGGAACATAGGATACTGATACCGGGGGTATCTTTTAATATGGACGAAGGTCTTACCCGGTGTTTTACGGAAAGCATGCAAGGCCGTGAAACGCTCTTGGCACCCCGTCCCCAGTTGGATAAACCGCTTGTCCATCGATCTCGGGTTAACAATTTTTACCTGTTGATGAAATGTTGTATTTCTCCAAAAGATATCTCATTTCTTGAGCAAGGAGAAACGGGTACTTACCGGAACACCAAAATCAAGGATGTTTTCAGCGAGATTCAGGAACTTAAAAAAATATGTAACCACTTCGATACCGATTGTATCATACTCGACCACACCCATCCGGTATTGAATTTTCCGGTAGTAAGAGTAATTGTCCCGAGGATTTCTGACTTTTTACCTTTCTTGAATCAAGATATCCTCGTATCTGAAGCAACAAGACCGTCCGATACATGGCGTGGCGCAAGATTCAGGAAGATAATGCAAAGTTTTTTTGCATAACACAAATAAACTCGTAACATAACGTGCCGGGTCCAATAGTTAACAAACAAGATGTTTAGTCCGCCACTTCCCGGACAACGTCGTGAAATATGGGAAGGCAGCTTGCATGTCAAAAGGGAGTCAAAACCCTCAGTATTTCTAATTTTGACCGTAATTTTCTTTTCTTGACACGTTTTTGATGATATCATAAAAATTACTGCAGATTGAAACATGTGTGTTTTCTCATGAATTGTTACCCATCCAACAACCAACCATGAAAGGAGGGAACATGAAAACTAAAACACGTTCTATCGAGCAGATTATAGAAGAGCAGATGCGAAGATGGCAGATTATGCATACGGAAGAGAAAAAAGACGAAGAACGTATTTCTGTCGTAACCTTTTCCAGAGAGCACGGAAGTGGGGGAGACATTTTGGCCGAGCGTCTTGCCGAAAAACTGGGATACGAATTATTTCACCAGGAAGTCCTCCATAATATGGCTGAAAGTGCCCGAGTAAGTGTTCAATTCCTTGAAACGTTGGACGAAAAAGGTGTTTCAGTACTCGAAGAGTGGATATCCTCACTTGTAGACAAGCGACATCTATGGCCGGATCAGTATCTCCAGCATCTAATGAAAATTATCGGAACCATCGGCAAACACGGCCGGGCTATTATAATAGGCAGGGGTTCCAATTTTGTTCTACCTCCTGACAAAAGGCTTAGCATTCGAGTGATAGAACCAATGGAGGAAAGAATCCGAAATGTATCTAAAGAACTCGGCATTACTGTTGAAGAAGCAAAACAAAGGATCATAAAAACAGAATCGGATCGCAAAGCATTTATAAAAAAATACTTTAATGCCGATATCACGGACATCTTTAATTACGATCTTATCATCAATACCGAAAACTTAAGTATCGACGACGCCGTTAATATCATAAACGGGGCACTGAATTAACTAAACGGGATTTAAACCGAGGTGTAAAAAAATGCCGAGATTTTTTAAGGGTCTCGGCATTTTTCATAACAAATGCGGGTCAGGCATATTTTGTATTAAATTCATCTATGATGAATAAAAACGCTTCAGGCAATCTTTTCCTGACATTTAATATATCAGAACTGATTGAGAAGTTACAGGTTCGAGGCGGAATTATTGGGTTATAAGACGATCCAGGATCAGCCCGTGAAAATGGCCCTGGTCCGGCGACGCAAAAAGCCATCCAAGATGAGTTAGGCACTTGATGCAAACGGCAATTCTCCAGCTAAAGCCCGAAAACCAGCTAAATTCCGTCGAGGCCGGACCCGCATGGCCGCATCCCTGAACGGTTCTGAAACACCCTATCTCAAAAACAACTCCATGGGGGTTGGCAAAGGTATGCCGGTGAGACCCCTGGACTTCTGTGCGTTCATCCGGGCTTGTTATGATGTTATGGCATTGGCGACAAAAGATGTATTCCTCTTGATCCGTTTCTTTTTCTTTGGTTTCATCCTCAACAAAGCTGTTAAGCATTTCATCGCTCTGTTTTTCAGGCGGCACACGAAAAAGACGGGGAGAACCTGTATTAACTGTTATCATTCTCTACCTTTTTTCTGATCAGACAAATAGGAGCCTTTCGGATTATCCTTTTTAATATAGGTTACCTTATTTCCGGACAAATTTCAACATGGACCAATCTTTTTTTGAATGGTCATCATGCCCGGCAATTTTTAAAAGAGTCTTTCTTTGTAATCTTCAAATCAAACGCCAATGGAAAACGCTCTTGAATATCTTTCAATTTCATAGTATATTTTAAGAATGCTTATCCGGGTTTTAGAAATACAGGGAAAATTTGAGATATGAACACACCGACAATAGTGGTTGCGGTATTGACGCTCTGGCTGGTAATGGGATTGGGTTTTTTGGCTAAGTATGTCACCGCACGTAAAAAAGGGAAGGCCCCATATGAAGCCTGGACCTCATATGAAGGATTGTTGTTTATTTTGAGCGTTGTTGTACCTTTGATAATCTTAATTCATAAATCTTTGCTTGACTGATCATCCAACAAAATTCTTATCAACATCCTAACCCTGATAAACCGGAAAAGTTATGAGTGAACTAAAGTTTGAAGTGAGCTAAAGTTCGCGCAGCGCAGGCGCTTGCGCCGCGTGAAGGAGTCGCTATGCTCCGGCTTCTATAAAAATTGGTAGTATTCCTTAACTTTAGGCACTTTAGATCACTTCACACTTAATTGGCTAAGCATTTTTTTGCCACAAAAAGCACAAAAATTACAGCTAAGGAACTAAAGAAGAGTTGAAAGATAGAACAAAACGGATTATAATAGAACAAAACGGAAATTACCATAGGAGGTAAAAAATGACATTAG
>JAUVTO010000115.1 GCA_030601485.1 Desulfobacterales bacterium
CCACGATTTCAACATTTTTCTGTTCAAGTTCATCTTTTACCAGGGTTCGGGGAAAAAGGCGCGTGCTGCCGTCCGGAGTACGGGTATAGCGAGGATATTCAAATGCGCCGGGATGAACCACCAGGGGAATCGTTTTGGGTATTTTGTCGAGAATGCCGTAAAGGGAACCTGTGTGGTCCATGTGGCCGTGGCTTATGACAATCGATCCTATCTCCTCGATATTTACTCCCAGTTGTTCAATATTGTGGAGCACGCCGACCTTGGTGTAACCGGTGTCGAACAGGATGGTGTGTTTCATTTCTCCTTGAGTTACGGTGATCAGAAGGGACAACCCATGTTCTGCCAGAAGGGTGTCATCCAGAATGTTGCCGTCCTTTGCCAGCGGGGGACGGGTGATAATTTTCGAGGGCGGCAGCAACAGATCAATATAATTGTCTATAAGAGTTAGAATTTCAACACGGTCCACTGTTTTTAAGGAAACAGGTACATTAGCATTCATCACTCTTCCTCCTTTAGGTGCTAATCGACATCATCGGGTCCCGCTGCGGAACCTTGGCGGAACAATGCCGGATAAGGTGTTTTTTATTTAATTTTCAATATACAATTCACTTGAATTGAGTTAAACTTAAATCTGTTAACAAATATTCGGATATTCCTGTTTAATTCCGGTTTGGTGAAATTCGATTATTACCATGTATTGCAAATAAGCAATCATGTAAAGAGATTTGTTGAATTTTGACCATTGCTATAATGAGTAAAACAGGCGGTGAATTTGGGGCTACAGGGCAAACGCATTTGAATCTCAATACGGGGAGAACGCTCCACGACGTCGCTACGCTGCACCGAAATCAAATGCTGGGGCTATCAAGTGCCTTGCGCAATAGACCGATATTTGATATTTAATAAAAGTTTAAGTTTACGCAACAACAAGGCCAAAAACCACGAGTTTGATCCGTTTAACGTACAGGAATTATGCTAAAACGCAAAAAAACTTCTCAAATACTTAAAAAGCGAGTCCGGCGAGACCAGGGGGGAATTTTTGTAAAAATTGTCCGATGTTTTATTTGGTTTTCTGTTTTTATGGCGGTATCCGGTATGGTTGGAGCTGCCGGGGTTTATTTTTATCTGGGCAGAAATCTTCCCAAAATATCTTCGCTAAAAGATTACCGGCCTCCTATAATCACAACCGTATATTCAGACGATACTCGAAAGATCGCTGAATTTTTCAAAGAACGGAGAATTGTGATTCCTCTGTCCCAAATGCCTGAAATGCTTATAAAAGCTTTTATTGCTGCGGAGGATGCAAGATTTTATAAACACAAAGGAATAGATATTTTAAGTATTATCAGGGCATTTTTCAAGAACATCGAGGCCGGAACCATTGTCCAGGGCGGCAGTACAATTACCCAGCAGGTTACAAAATCGTTTTTCTTGACACCGGAAAGAAGTTATGCCCGCAAAATAAAAGAAGCCATTCTTGCATACCGCATTGATAAGAAGTTTTCCAAGAATGAAATTCTGTTTCTGTATTTAAATCAGATTTATCTGGGGCATGGCGCATATGGGGTGGAAGCTGCTTCCGAGAATTATTTCGGAAAATCCGGTCAGGAATTGAACCTGGCAGAATGTTCTATCCTGGCAGGCCTGCCCCAGGCGCCGAGCAGATACTCGCCCTTTAGATATCCGGAAAGGGCGAAGCAGCGTCAGATATATGTGTTAAACAGGATGGTTGAGGAAGGAGTTATCACCAATATTCAAGCTACGGAAGCAATCAATAAAGAGCTTGATATTAAGCCAAGGAAAAACTGGTACATAGAAGAAGTCCCCGTTTATACCGAACACATCAGGCGATATATCGCAAAAAAATACGGTGACGACATTTTATACAAAGAAGGGCTCAAAATTTATGCTGCGGTGAATATTGAAATGCAAAAGATTGCGCGTGGAGAAATACAAAAGGGGCTATATGCCCTGGATAAACGTCAGGGGTATCGGGGCCCGATAAAGCACCTGCAGCCGGAAGAGATCGAATCGTTTTCAAAGGAGCTTCAGATCGAGGTGGAAAAATCGCCACTTGAAGAGGGAAAGATCACACAAGGCGTTGTGATAGAGGTAAACAACAAGAATGATACGGTAGTGGTTCGAATCGGCAATACTCTGGGAGTCATAAGAATTGACGATATGCGCTGGGCAAGAAAGCCTGATCCCGAGATTGCCTATTTCCAAGCCAGAGTTCAACATCCCGGAGAGGTTTTGTCCGTGGGTGATGTTATACATATTAAGGTTAAAAATAAAATGTTTAATACAGACCGATGGTGGCTTGATCTGGAGCAGGTTCCAAAGGCTCAGGCCGCTCTTCTCTGCATCGAGTCGGAAACCGGTTATGTGAAGGTAATGGTCGGTGGAAGGGATTTCAGGGAGAGCCAGTTCAACAGGGCCGTCCAGTCGAGGCGGCAGCCCGGTTCAGCGTTTAAACCCGTAATATATGCAGCAGCGCTTGACAAGGGATATACCCCTGCAACCATGATTATCGATTCACCGATTGTGTATCAGGATACGGAACATGACTTTACGTGGAAACCCAGAAATTACAAGGAAAAATTTTATGGTCCCACACTTTTTCGCGATGCCCTTACAAAATCACGTAATGTTGTAACCATTAAAATTTTAAAAGATATCGGCATTGATTACGCTATAGATTATACCGGAAAACTTGGAATCACATCAAAACTAAGCAGGGATCTTTCAATAGCTTTGGGATCTTCGGGTGTATCTTTGCTGGAGCTTGTCAAGGCTTATTCGGTTTTTAACAATCTTGGTTATCTTGTAAATTCTGTTTTTATAACAAAGATCGAGGACAGAGACGGAAATGTTATCGAGGAATCGAGTCCTGTCAGAGAAAAGGTCATCGAAAAAAATACAGCCTATATCATGACCAGTCTTCTTGAGGGTGTGGTCAAACACGGAACCGGACACAGGGTCAGTGCATTGAACCGGCCGGTGGCGGGAAAGACCGGTACAACGAACAATCTTCATGATGCATGGTTTGTAGGATACACTCCGCGTTATACAACAGGAACATGGGTAGGTTTTGATGATGAGAGCTCCCTTGGAAAATCCGAAACCGGTTCCAGGGCGGCAAGCCCCATATGGCTCGGTTTTGTCCGGAAAGTACTGGATGGCAAACCTGTTAGAGTTTTTCAGGTCCCCGAAGGGGTTGTCTTTTCTAAAATCGATGCCGAAACCGGTCTATTACCCATACCCGAATCTAAAAAGACCATATTTGAATGCTTCAAAGAAGGATCCGTGCCCACCGAATATACCCAGGAGCCGGGGTCTATGACAGAGCCGGAAGATTTTTTTAAATCCGATATGTGATGGGACCTTTTTTTGACCATTGCTATAAAAACTTTTTTCTTATTATATCCGAAACCTGTCTTGTTAAAACCAGCACCTTTTTTGCATGATCAAGGCTTAAGGAACCTGTTCCGCAGCTTGGTGTTATTAACGTCTGATCCAGTATTGTGGACTTATCAATACCCATGGCTTGGATCGCCAGTGCCTGTTTCTCCCATGCAGCTACCAGTGAATCGGTAGTCTCTTTTTCAATGTCGTCGCTGTTTAGCGTGGGAACAATCCCCCAGGCCAGGATGCCGCCGGATTGGATAAAGCGCTTGACAAGATCCGGATAGAGGACCAGCTTGTCAAAAAAGGAATAGGCATCAAAGCTGATGATGTCTGTTTCAGACTCCAAAAGCAGGGACCAGTCGGCATTGGCGCAGACATGGATTCCGGCAAGACCCCCTTCATCGTGGACCGCCTCAATAACTTCCTCAAAACAGTTTACCACTTCGTCACGGGATATGGTTATAAATGCGGATGAGCCGAATCCTGCCAGAGCGGGTTCATCGAAAAAAATGATGACCGGGCATCCGAATCCCGAAAGATTTTTGACCTGCCACCGGGCTTTTTGAGCCAAAAGCTTTACCGCAGCATCCCTTAACTGCTCGTTATAAAAAACTGCCTTTCCGTTCTGGTCGGTTAACCCCAGCCCGAAGGTTACGGGGCCGGTTATTTGACCTTTAACCGCTACCGGATGATCGGGAAGCGCCTGAAGCTGCTCTACAAAAGAAAAAAAACCTTTGGCCGTATCTGCGGCCAGGACAAATCTCGAATTTTCAAGATCTGTCTCGCCTTCCTCCACCGCCATATAATCTTCGTAAAATTCAAGGAGATCGTCATCAAAACAGGGATCAGAGGTATCAATAAAGGATTTGTCCTTTTCCAGTTTAAGGCCCGGAAAACCCGGCTGAAATTGGGCGATCATTCCTTCTTCCTTATACGCCGGAAGCTGAACCCATAAAGGAATTTCAGGGGTATACTCGAAAACCAGCTTAACCCCTTCCGAGTGATCCTGCAAAGGAAGGCTTCCGATTAGAACCGGAAGACATCCGGGATGGAAGTTTTTTGCCATTAATCAGGCTCCTTTCAGGTATTAATTTTACCGGTTGGCTAATAAAATGACTATCACGAGTGATATCACTTTACAAGCAATAGAAAAAAATGAAGCTTCCCGCAGCAAGCTGCGAGGTATCAAAGCGGAATTGCGCCGTAGCCATTACAACGTTGAAATGATATAGCGGAATTAACCCGCCTTCGCTCTGATGAGCTTCGGCGTGGTTCACCTCGCCTTTCATCCCTGCAGCCCCGCTGGGCGGGATCTCCGCTCCGCTACGACAAACTGCAGGGTATTCAGGCGAAGGCGAATAAAAGCGTAAAGTTTGCAGCTTTCTGGAATAGATTGACACGTAAATTTGCCGGTGTTATTATAATAACTAATTCACTATAAAAAGCTGAAAAGCGAATGTCTGTTGCAAATTTTAGAGCTTGCAACAGATGGTTTTTTACTCCGATTTTTTTAAAAGGGTTACCGTGACTAAAATCATTCAACTTGACGACAAACTTCAGCATACCAAAGAAAAAAAAGCTGAAATAATCAGAAAGCGCAAGATTTTGGCGGTTCAAAAGATTTTTCAGTGCACCCAGTGCATTTTCAAATGTGAAAAATGTGGCACGCAGATCGGCCATGATCAAAAAAGCGAGGTAGGGCCTGCCGGTGATCTGAAGATTCTCTACCGATTTTGCGAAAGCTGCTCTGAAGAATATGCCGATTACGTCAAACGGCTTCAAGGCAAGGTTAATCCTGAACGTTACTGGCACAATCAGGACTGGATCGAAGTCTGGAATAAATGGATAGATTATCAGAATGTCATCAATCGCTATTTACAATCAAAAGAGTTTAATCAGCTTTTGAATGAACTCAGAGAGACGAGGCCCAAAAATTAGGAGGATTGTATGTTTGGAATTGGAATGCCGGAACTTATTATAATACTTGTTATTATCCTGATTATTTTTGGAGCCGGCAAGCTTCCGGAAATAGGGGCGGGTATGGGTAAAGCCATAAGAAATTTCAAAGGCGCCACATCAGAACCTGAAAAAAAAGAGCCTGACAAGATTGAAGAAAACAAAGATTCGTAACAAAACCCACCTTGCATAACCGCACTAACGATAGATCGCCTTTCCAAAGCGGTAAAGCACCGGAGTATAGACAGGCGCAACCGGTTTGTCCGACCCCCTTTAGTTAAAAATAGAAACCCTGGCCCAAAGGACCAGGCTTTGTTTTATCCCCAGAGGGGATTTGCTTTGTTGGAAGTTCATTGACTTATTGAAATTTCAAATAACAAATCCCAAAAAACAAACAAATAACAATGACCGAAATTCAAAATCCCAAACAATGTTTCGTCCTGAAAGGTTTTGGTCACGCGCAGCGCAGGCGCTTGCGCCGCGTGTTGAATATTGGAATTTGAGATTTATTTGTAATTTGGTGCTTGGAATTTGTGATTTTAGACACAAAACTCCAAGGCAAAGCCATATATCTCTGACTTGGCCCAAAGGACCAGGTTTTTCAAGGAAAAATAAAGAACGACGTTATTCATTTTTTAGAAAAAGCGTTTTGATCGGTGGTGTGTAAAAATTTCAAATTATACATGTTTTAAAGCTTGCTTTTTAAAGCCAATACTATTAAAAATTCGATCTTTCGCGATTGTAATCAAATATAACCAACACCTAAAAATGGAGAATAATTAATGGCCATTGAAACCAAAGAACAGGTTTTTGAAAA
>JAUVTO010000001.1 GCA_030601485.1 Desulfobacterales bacterium
CCCATTGATATATTCATCCTGAAGTTATTGGGATTGTGTCTGACATAAGCTTCGACGTAATCTCCTGCAATGATTGCGCGTACATCAGTGAAGTTTTCCAAAAAGGGCTGAATAGCAAAAGGATATGATGATTCAGAAAGAGCCATGAAGCTGTATACGGTTTCAATAGTATCCCACTTGCGTATGCCATAACCGCAGTGCAGGCGGTCCTCCTTGGTTACTACAGAAGCGATTCCAAGCATGTTATATTTATTGATAATATTTATCAGATCCACTCGTCGCGTAATAACGAATGTATGTGGCAACATCCATTTTTTTAAAACAAGAACCTGTGCGGCCTTGGAACGGTTTAATGTTTGTGACAGAGCGGATGGAAAGCAGGAGACGCCTCGTTCAAGAAGATCGATCAGTACAGACTGCTTTAGATGCTTATAGGTCAGCGTGCCCAGAAAAATATCCCCGGCGCCAAGATCATAATATCGTTCCTTGAGTTCCTTACTGCTTCTGATGATCATTGAATCACCTGTTTGTTTTGTGCGCCTCAATACTTAATTCGATCAACCGGTCAAGAAGCCTGCTGAAAGAAATACCCGCAGCGTCGGCAGCAAGAGGCAACAGGCTCGTTGCCGTCATGCCTGGAATGGTATTTGTCTCGAGGACAAAGAAATCTTGATTTTTTAGAATCATGTCGGTTCGGCTGTATCCTCTACAGAAGAGGGCGTTATGCGCTATTTTAGCTAATGCCTGTGCCTTTTTGGTCAACGCATCATTAATACGAGCCGGGCATATTTCCTGTGTAGCACCTGCGGTATACTTGGCGGTGTAGTCAAAAAAATCATAGGATTTGTCCGGAATTATTTCTATAATAGGCAATGCTTCTATCTTGTCATTACCAATAACGCCGCCGGTTAGCTCAATACCATCAATATATGCCTCTATTAACACAGTATCATCATAAGCAAATGCTTCATCAAGCGCATCATTTAATAAATCTATCGACTTGACAATGGAAATCCCCACACTGGAACCGCTACCGATCGGCTTTACAACCAGTGGAAGACCCAGCCGCTCTGCACACTTCTCCGGATTTAAGACGTCATCACGTTTCATAACCATGTAAGGCGGAACCCGAAGCCCGGATTTTTCATAAAGCTGTTTGGAAACCAGCTTATTCATTCCTATGGCACTTCCGAGAACCCCCGACCCCTGATAAGGAATTTCAAGAAGGTCCAGTAGGCCCTGAATCGTACCGTCCTCACCCATGGGTCCGTGAAGAATTATAAGTGCGGCATCAATTTTAGGTGCATCCGCCACCAGTCGCGAAATGTCTGTTTTTGGATCATAGCGGATGATATCGTATTTTTCACTATCAAGGGCCTCATAGACCTGGTCTCCACTTGCAATGGATACGTCACGTTCAGAAGATATACCACCGGAAAGAAGCGCAAGGGTCAGTTTTTTCATCGATTTTCCTTTCAGTTTGTTAAATACTACGGGTTTAAGAAAGAACAAGTTTGCCATTTTGGGAGTTGAGACACCCGAATGGGAAGGCACGAATACTTAAGGAATATCAAGCAGATTTCGAGTTTTCGTAACGCAACCCGGCGAGATGCATCGGCGTTCAACATGTGAAATTATTTTTGAGTGAGCCCTAATGTGCGTTGATTTTAATAAATGATATTTGATGGTCTCGTGATGAATTCAAGTTTTAATGAATTCATAATATTTCTATGACTTGAAAATTTGTTCTTTAAATTTGTTATATTCATCAAGGGTTATGAGATTGTTTTCAAGCAGGCGGACCAGTTCGGAAAACTCCCTGTTGTGAATTACATCCGGGTCTTCCAGTTGTTTAAATTGTCCGGATGAAGCAGTACCCAAAGCGGCAGGGTCATTTGATCCGCTGATTTTTAAAGATGCAAGTCCTCCTAATAAATTGACTTCAACTGTTCTACCGCTAAACCGATTAGAGTTAAGAATCTCCCGAAGCGTCTTACCTTCCATTTTCATACGCTTATAAAAATGATAGGCTGAAGCAAGGATGGCAACAGTACCGCCAATAAAAATCCATAGCATGTAATTTATAATACCACGGAAAAAAATGACAAGCAGGACCAATCCTGTAATCAAAGCAACATGGAGAACCAGAATAAAATATGCTATCAAAACACTTTTAAGATGACTTTCCTCTTTTTCTTTTTTATTTAACGCCATAAAATATCTCGGGATTTATATCCTGCTATAAGCGGGAAAAATAAAAGGGTTTTTAAGCTTAATTTTAATGCTACGATACATGAATTTGACAGTTTAGTAAAGGGTCACGTCGACATTTTGATTTCAGCACGTTTTAGAAGTTCCAAATCGTTCTATTAATTTTTCCGTATATACTTGGGGCATTTCATGAGCAATTAATGTATCTCGGGTTGAGTTTAACTTCATGATTAAAAAGTTCAATTTCTTTAATATACGGTATTTTTCAGAAGTTTCCTGCATCCCTACCAACAGGTCTTCGGTTTGTTTAATTTCCTTTTTCAATTTAATCTCAACCGGGACACAGTCTGCATTTTTTAATATTTTATAAGCCAGACGCAGTTCTTCGGAAACAAAACGGTTATCCTCAAACGCCAGGGGCTTTCCGGAACCGGGCAAGTTTTCAAATTCACCCCTTTTCTGGGCCTTTAAAATCCGTTCTTCAACAATTTTTTCAAACCCGTAAAGCATAGCTAAACTTTTTTCTTTTTCCAAATAAAAAAGTGCATTACTTTAATAGTATAGGAATTTCCTTTTTTGGACACAGATGAACACAGATTATCAAGATTCTTAAATTGCAAAACAACAATATTATCTGTGTATACCTGCCCGCTTGTGCCTCGCATGGCAGGCGGTTCTGCGAAAATCTGCGTCCTATTTAACTTGAAAACGATATAATACAACCCACTGTCTTTCTTTTCAAGCTGTAAAAAAGAAAAAAGGCCCCTATGATAATATCAGAGACCTAATTTTAATCAAAACTGGTGGCGATGCAGGGAATCGAACCCCGGACACTGCGGATATGAGCCGCATGCTCTGACCGTCTGAGCTACATCGCCAGGATGAGACCTTGCAAAACGCCCCCTTTTGCCCAATTCCTACGTCAGGCTCAAATTTTAATCCTCAAAATACTCAATGTATTCCTGTGGTTAAAATTTTCGCCTTCCTTGGTCTTGAACAAAATTGAACGTTTTTCAAAGGTCTCAGGATAAATCTTAAAATTTTTTAAACACAGAATCAATATGCAGTCGTGTTGCATAAAATTTTTTAGCATATTTACACAACAGGCTTTTAAATTTTTGGATCGAACTCTCTAACAGCTTACTTTTGTTTAGTCAAGTTATAAAATCGCTTTGTGATGTTAAGCAGATTTTAGGCATCGATTATTGTGGAATCGATCCCTCGGCCTCAATAGCAAATTCTTCCAGATTGGTCGGCAGATTGCTGAATACAATCATAAACGGCAACTCTTGGCCGGGTTTAACCCGTATATTGGATTTATTATCACCAAGGCGATTTGACAGTCGCTTTTTAATCGCTGAAAGCTCCAGATTAGAAAGTTCAATATCTGACAAAACATTTCCGCAAAAGACAGTCTCTTTCTGAACAAGAATTTTTCCTTTTGTATACAGTTTCCCGGTTACCCTGATATAACTGCGGGCATCTGAATATTCATTTTTGATTTTACCGGTTATCGCAAAAAGCTTTCCTGCTTTGGCATTTTTTACAAATGCACTATCAACATCTAACGTATCTATCTTGAGATTGCCGGCCGGATCCGAAATTTGGGGTTTAAAATATTCGCTGACAAAAGGAATTTCAATATTCATAGAGTCAAGCAAAACATAAATGCCGTAACAACCGCCTCCCAAAAGCACCAAGATCAGCAAGACAATCAACGGCTTGCTGATCCGTTTTTTCACAGCAGGTTTTGCCGCTGCTACCACCGGTTGCACATCAACAATCTCCTCTTCTGATAAATCATCCTGGTCGGTATCTTCAATTGCAAATTTTTGCTCTATCTCTTCTGTTTCAGAAAATTCGACGGTTTCGAGTTTATCTGCCGCCGATTCAATCTCATCAAGTTCAGTTCCTAATGTCTCTTCCAGCAAAGGAGAATCGACGGGTTCCGCCTTCTCTTCGGCCTCCTCTTCTTCTGTTTCAAACATCTTCTCTATATCTGATAAATCAATCTCTTCCAATGCTTCGGGGTCGACGCTCGCCCCAACATCCTCGGGAACCTTTTCAATTTCGGGTTCCATATCCGTATCCAATTCAAGCTCAAGTTCTTCCGGCTCTATCCCGTCTTTTTCCTCAGTTGCCGGTTCTTCTAAATCGAGCAACTCCTCTATATCCGACAGATCGAGTTCATCTGGTTCTTCGATCTTTGCTTCCGCCTCCACATGCTCAGGTGCCTTTTCAGGTTCGGGCTCCAGATCCAGTTCGAAATCTTCAATGGCTTCATCCGCATCACCTTGTTTTTCCGGAACTTGCGTTATATCCAGCAGCTCTTCCATGTCCGACAGATCGAGTTCGTCCGGTTCCCCGATCTTTGCTTCCGCTTCGACATGCTCAGTGGGTTTTTCAGGTTCGGGCTCCAGATCCAGATCCAGTTCGAAATCTTCAATGGCTTCATCCGCATCACCTTGTTTTTCCGGAACTTCTTCCTCTGCAAACAATTTTTCCAGGTCCGGCAAATCAAGTTCACCGAACTCTGAGTCATCCAATTGGCCGGTTTCAGAGTCTTCAGTTTCTTGTTCAAATTCAAGGTCTGAGATCTTTTCATCCGGTTTTTTAACTTCTTCCGGGGGCGCAGGTGGATAGGCGATAAAAACTTCTTTACATTTTGAGCATCGAACTTTGGAGCCCTCTGGTTTTAGAAGACTTTCATTTAAATTGAAACTGGCGTTACATGCCTTACAGGTAATAATCATAGTTTACCCCACCGCTTATAATTTTAGGTGATAAATCCCCGCTAAATATCTATAGTCTTCATTATAATCGAGTCCATAACCCACAAGAAATCCTTCAGCCACTTCATGGCAGGCATAGTCGATTTTAATGTTTGTATCACGGCGTTCGTGTTTGTTAATCAGGGCACAAATTTTAACAGTTTTCGGATTAAAAGTTTTTAAATAATCGATGAGATAAGATAAAGTCAAGCCTGTATCAACAATGTCTTCTACAAGCAGTACGTCTTTATTATTAACATCAATCTCAATTTCTTTTGTTAAACGGATGTTCCCTGATGATGAAACGCCGGAACCGTAGCTGCATGCCCGTATGAAATCAAGTTTAACCGGTATGGTAAGATGCCGCACAAGATCAGATAAAAAGACGAACGCTCCTTTTAAGATCCCGATTAGAATAAGCTCATGGCCCTGATAGTCAGATGAAATTTTGTGCGCAACCCGGGCGACCATATTGTCGATATCATTTTTATTCAAAACAGGAATAAGTTCAGGCATAATCAGATATTATGAATATTCAGGACTTGGTTAAGCCGCGAAGGTATTAACTTGCTATTTCCCCGCTCAACCCTTTTCACTCAGCCGGTCAATCTTTCCTTAATTTTAAGCTTTTTAGTCACTCTTGTCAATAAATTTAATTCCTTACAGGCCAATCTCTGCCAGCTGTTCAATCAGCTTTTTTTGCTTTTTGGTAAGCTTTACCGGCATGTTTACCTGGATATAGACATAAAGATTCCCCTTGTCTTTACCATGCATATGGGGAAGTCCGTGTCCTGAAAGACGCATCTTGGTTTTGTGTTTTGTTCCCGGAGGTATTTTCAAGCTTAACTCTTTTTTGCTGAGTGTGGGAACAGAAATGCTTGATCCGAGGAGCGCCTCGCTCAGTTTTATCTCTCTATGCATATAAAGATCATACCCTTTAGAATCATAAACTTTATCACCCAGCACTTTGGACTGGATGTACAGATCTCCGGGAGGGCCTCCATATGGGTCCGGATCACCCTTTCCTGCAACACGAAGTTTCTTTCCGGATATCATTCCTTTTGGGATCTTTACCGTAATTTTTTCGCTACGCCCCTGATGTTGATATGATACTGTTTTACTTGTTCCTGTTGCTACCTCCTCTAATGTTAGGGGCAACTCATATATTAGATCTGCTCCTTTTGACCGGGCCTTGCGGGGCCTCTGATAACCGTCAAACGGAGTTCCGCCTCCGAAGGAAAACCGCATGCCGCTACCCCGGCCGGAAAAACTTCGGGTTTTTCCAAACAACTCGCTGAATATATTGTCAAAGTCGAATCCTTTAAAGATATCTTCCTGTGAAAAACGCTGCTGGAATCCTGCGGCACCGAACGTATCATACTGTTTGCGTTTCTCCTCGTCACTCAGAACAGCATAAGCTTCACTTATTGTTTTGAATTTTTCTTCATCGCTTTTATTCCCTTTTGTATGGTCGGGATGATACTTCATTGCAAGCTTTCGATAAGATTTCTTAATATCCTCTTTGGAAGCGTTTTTATTTACGCCGAGTGTTTTATAATAATCTGTTTCAGACATCCCCAAATCACCTCAATTTTATAGTATACTTTTATGACACATGACACATCAAAATAAGTTGAAAATCATTAGGTGTCAAGAATCATTCGAATCTTGATTTCCGGCTTCGGATGCATATTTCTCAGCAGCTTTGAGGGAAATCATAATCACAGAAAGCGCAGCAGGTGTGATTCCATCTATTCGGGAAGCCTGGCCAAGTGAAGCAGGCATTATGGCAGAAAGCTTTTCTTTAAGTTCATTTGAAAGTCCGTGCACCGTTGTAAAATCAAAATTTTGTGGTATTTTCATCCGTTCCAGGTTCTTGAACTTTTCGATTTCCTTGAGCTGTCGCTTGATATAACCTTCGTATTTGATCTCTATTTCCACCTGCCGGGCAACAGATTCACTGATGTTGTATGGACTTTTGGACAGTTCTTGTGCGGTATGGTAATCGAGCTCCGCTCTTTTTAGAAGCTGATCCAGATAGATGCCGCTTTTTAACGGTCTTGTCCCTTGATTGACCAAATAATCGTTTGTCTTTTTGCCGGGCTTTATCACGGTTCCTTTTATTCTTTTAATCTCTCTGGCAATCTGCTTTTTTCGTTCATTTACATCTTTTAATGTATCATGATCGATTAGGCCCAATTCATGACCGGTTTCCATCAACCTCAAATCCGCATTATCCTCCCGCAGCATGAGTCGGTATTCGGCCCGTGACGTAAACATGCGATACGGTTCGCGGGTGCCCCTTGTAACAAGATCATCTATCATGACCGCCATATACGCCTGGGATCTGTCGAGGATGAACGGCGGCCTTCCCTGGATCTTGCAAGCGGCATTGATCCCTGACCATATGCCTTGGGCAGCTGCTTCTTCATACCCCGATGTTCCGTTAATCTGGCCGGCCATGTAAAGTCCTGAAATCGGCTTTGTTTCAAGGGTGGGATTGAGCTGTACAGGGTTGATATAGTCGTATTCTATGGCGTACGCAGGCCGCATGATCTCAGCCGCTTCCAATCCTTTGACGGATCTGACAAACTGGATCTGAATTTCCATGGGAAGGCTGTTCCCTAAACCGCTGGCATAAACCTCATCGGTATCAAGTCCTTCGGGTTCAAGGATTACCTGGTGCCTTTCCTTATCAGGAAACCGGACTATTTTATCCTCAAACGAGGGGCAGTAGCGGGCAGAAACTCCTTTTATCATACCCCCGTACAGGGCTGAGCGTTGAAGGTTTTGTTGCACAATCTGATGGCTTTTCCGGTTGGTATGCCCAATATAGCTTGGGAGCTGTGGCATGTTAATTTTTTTGGTAAAGAACGAAAACGGTTTTGGCTCCTCTTCCGACCCATGTTCCGTGAATTTGCTAAAATCGATACTTGATTTTTTCAGTCTGGGCGGTGTACCTGTCTTCATTCTTCCAAGCTCAAATCCCAGCTCTTTCAGGTGGGCGGGAAGACCATAGGATGCAAACTCGCCGGCCCTGCCGGCCCGGAAAGAATTGAACCCGATGTGGACCAGACCGCTTAAAAATGTTCCTGTGGCCAGCACAACGGCATGGGCCCGATATCCGAAACCGGTTTGATCTTCCACACCGGAGATCCTGTTGTTCTCGACAACAAGTCGCTCAACCATGGCCTGTTTGAGGTCCAGGTTGGGCTGTTTTTCAATGACAGCCTTCATGGCCATATGATAACGGATCTTATCGTTTTGCGTGCGCGAAGATTGGACTGCAGGACCCTTTTTTGTGTTCAGCGTTCTATATTGAATGGCTGTTTTATCCGTAATCTTCGCCATTTCACCGCCCAGAGCATCTATCTCTTTTACAAGCTGTCCCTTTGCCATACCCCCGATGGATGGGCTGCAAGGCATTGCAGCCACCTTGTCCAGATCTATGGCCATAAGAAGTACGCTGCATCCCATTCTCGCTGCTGCAAGTGCAGCCTCACATCCGGCATGACCGGCGCCCACAACAATAATATCGTATTTTTTCCAGTAGAAAACCATAAGCGGCGATGTTTCCATTAAATTATTTTACAATCATTCTTCGAAAATGTATATGTTACGAAAATAATCATTAATTAGCCAGAAACAAATTCACTGAAAAATTTTCTTAACCATAAGCACAAAATTGACAATCTCATAAAAAATCGCAAATAGACGGCAAAGTAAAAAGCTCCAAATTCAAGGCGTGCAAATTTTGTAATCATGAGGCGTACTTTTCGTACGTTGAATGATTACGAAATACAGCACAACGCAGAAGTTGGACTTTTTACGAAGCCGTCAAAATTCACACTTAAGAAACCAATAACATGCATAAAAGATATTATGATTTTAATACGTATTTAAGAAGTATCTTCGGATGCAGAGTTCAAAAAATAACTATTGATGCAGGGCTTTCCTGTCCAAACAGGGACGGTACGATTTCAACAGGGGGATGTATATACTGCAACGCCCGGGGATCCGGAACCGGCGCCCATGCAAAAGGGTTTTCTGTGACCGATCAAATCATTCAAGGTAAAAGAGTGCTTTCAAAGCGATACAAGGCAAAAAAATTCATTGCCTATTTTCAATCGTTTTCCAATACTTATGGTCCTTTTGACAGGCTTAAAATTCTTTATGAGCAGGCCCTTGCCATAGAAAATGTGGTCGGTCTATCCATCGGCACAAGGCCTGATTGTGTGAATGAACCGATTCTGAAGTTGTTACAAGGGTATGCGGACAATTACCTTGTCTGGATCGAATACGGCCTGCAATCCGCCAATGATTCGACACTTGCCTTTATCAATCGCGGGCATGACGTTACGTGTTTTAAAAAAGCAGTTCTTGCTACGAAAAACAGGGGAATTAAAATATGTGCCCATGTTATTATCGGTCTTCCCAACGAAAAAAAAGCCCACGTGCTTGAAACAGCCAGGGTTGTCTCAGACATGGGAATAGACGGCATAAAGATCCACCTCCTCTATGTTGTCAGGGGCACAACGCTTGGAAAGCTTTATGCTGCGGGTGAATACAGATGCCTTGAACAGCAGGAATATGCAGACCTTGTCTGTGATTTTCTGGAACATATTCCGAAAAATATGGTTATTCAGCGACTTACCGGGGATCCACACCCTGAAGAACTTGTCGCCCCCATGTGGGCCCTTAAAAAAACAGAGAATATGGCCCTGATAAAAGAAACTCTGGAAAAAAGGAATTCGTGGCAGGGAAAGCTATGGGTTGCAAAGAAATAAAATGGTTTCATAAAAATTACTTCTTATAAATATATCCAATTTTATTTCAATAAGTTAATTGGTTGTGAATGCTATGGCGTATGGCTCTTTTGTATTTACAAAGTATACGATAAAATTTCCATTCCAAGGATTAGCGTAATAATTCCAAGCAACCTTGTGGTTTTAGATTCATTCGAATAAAGACAAGTCCAAGCACCAATCCCGATCCAGACCAAACAGATTAGACAAACAATCCAATTTCCCATCAATATCCTCCTTTATATGAATTGATGATTTATATCTGCAAAAATCATGCAAAATTAATATTATTTAAAATAATATTATAAATATTAAAGAGTTATATCTTTTATATGCTGAGGATGTCTGTAATAATTCATAGCGAAATATATAAAGTTGTGGGATAAAATACCTAAAGAAATGTGAAAAGTTTTACATATTTTTCTATTAAGGTTTCGGAGAGGGAAGGGGGGATTTTTAGGACCGTTTAGAGGGTTTAGTGCTTATGTAAAAACCACAATATGTGATACCGGGTGTCTTCAGAGTCGCAAACACACCGGTTAAAACTTATTATAACGATCCGGCTGTTTTTGTATATCCCTGTACAAGGGGGTAATTTCTGCCATAACCGAAAGCCTTTGACGTCACTTTAAGACCTGGCGGCGCCTGATGCCGCTTGTATTCACTTCTGTCAACCCTGAAAATAACCTCCTCTACAATATCTTTATCAAACCCCATTTGAACCAGCTCATCGATTCCTTTGAGGTCTTCAATATATGCTTTTAAAATAGAATCGAGGAGTTCATAAGGCGGCAGGTCGTCCTGATCGGTTTGATCGGGCTTGAGTTCAGCGGAAGGTGCTTTGGTGATGATTCGTGGCGGAATATATTCTTTTTCTCGATTTATAAAGCGAGCCAGATCATAAACGGTGGTTTTTGGAACATCTGAAATTACTGCCAGTCCTCCTGTCATGTCACCGTAGAGCGTACAGTAGCCCACGGCCAGTTCAGACTTATTCCCCGTAGAAAGTACAAGGAAGCCATGTTTGTTGGACAGGCCCATGAGAATTGTACCTCTGATTCTGGCCTGGATATTCTGTTCCGTGATGCCGGGTTCGTTCTTTTTGAAAGACGGTGAAAGAAACCTTAAAAATTCATTAAAGATGCCGTCTATAGGGATCCGGGTAAGCCCTATGCCGAGGTTTTCGGCAAGTTTCTCAGTATCTTCGAAGTTTTCTTTTGAGGTATACTCAGACGGCATAAATACAACCGAAACATTTTCCCGTCCTAAAGCTTTAACCGCAATACATGCTGTCAGCGCTGAATCTATTCCGCCGCTTAACCCCATAACAACCTTTGAAAAACCACACTTTGTAACATAGTCACGGGTTCCCATGACAAGGGCTTTCAGGATAGATTCTGTATCCGAATTTGAAATCATATGGAGGTCGCCTATGGATGACTCAGGTGCTTTTGAATCGAAAACGATAAGATCTTCATCAAAATCACATGCTCTGGCCACAACATTTCCGTTTTTGTCAAAAACAGTGCTTATTCCATCAAAAATAATACTGTCATTTCCACCGACCTGGTTGGCAAATATGAAAGGAACGCCGTATTTTCGGGCCATGGAACCAAACATATTCCATCTGAATTCTCTGGTTCCCACATAAAAAGGAGATGCAGATACGTTGATAACCAGATCAGCGCCGGCTTTTACAACCAGGGCCACAGGATCTGTGTCGTATAGTCTTCTTTTGAAAATATCCTCGTCGTTCCAGGCATCTTCACAAATGGTAAGTCCTATCCTGTGCCCCTTGTAAGGGTATGATAAACTTTCTCGTCCGGGTTCAACATACCGGCTTTCATCGAATATGTCGTATGTGGGCAGGAGCCTTTTATGGGCTTTGTGCAATATTTTGCCGTCTTCAAAATGCACCGCAGAATTGAAAAGGGGTTTTCCTTTATCGGAAGAATTTTTATCCACAAATCCGCATATAACTCCGATACCTTGTATTGACGACAACAGTCTGTTTAAACAGGCAAGATTGGCATCGACAAAATCGTTCTTTTCAAGAAGATCGCGGGGTGGATATCCCGAAATTACGAGTTCTGAAAATACAACCATATCACATTTAAGTTCAATGGCTTTATCGGCAAAACATTTAATTTTGCCAAAATTATAATTAAAGTCACCGATAATCGGATTGATTTGTGCAATCGCTATTTTCATGGCAAAGGTCTCGACATCTCAGCAATTCTACAACCTGTTGAAATTATAGATATTTACTAAGGCCTCGCAGTCTTGCCTCACACATGGAATAATGGAATGGTGGAATAATGGAATGATGTAAATTCGTCTTCTACCGAATGGATTAGACTCGAATTGCTCATTTCTCTCATGCTTTGTCAACTTGATTTTCCCAATAAACCATTCCGTCAATCTCCCAAAACCCATTATTCCAGTGTTCCATCATTCCATCATTCCAATTGGGGCGAAGCCCTTAAGTTCTTATTGTTACATCTACACTCGGCTTGCAAGAATTTTTTTATAAGCTGTCGGATTTCTTTTAGCTGTCCGGGTTCTCTCCATACAATTTCTGGGTCCGCTTTGAACCACGTGAGTTGACGTTTTGCATATCTTCTTGTATCCCGTTTCAATGTTCGCATGGTCTCATCCCATGAACATCGTCCTTGAATAAAATCGACCAGGTGACGATATCCGATTGACCGCATCGATTTCAGGTGGTCCGGGTACCCCATGTCCAGAAGTTCCTGAACCTCGTCAAGAAACCCGGAGTCGATCATTACATCTACCCTGTGATTAATACGATCATAAAGTACCTCCCGGTTTATATGAAGGCCTATTTTTAATACCCTGAACCGATTATCTTTAAACCCGTGCTCCTGTTGAAATGCAGTAATGGTCTTTCCTGTCAACTCATGTACTTCAAGGGCCCTTATAATCCTGTAAGTATCATTGGGGTGTATTCTTTCTGCCGTATCGGGATCATGCCGGCTTAACCTTTTGTGAAGAAAATCGGAGCCGTAAATTCGGGCTTGTTCTTTCAATCGGTTACGAATATGGGTATCTGACTGACCGGCCTTAAACAGACCGTTCACAAGTGCTTTTATGTAAAGTCCCGTACCGCCGACGACAAATGGGGTAACGCCACGGGCATAGAGTTTCATGATCTTTTCACGGGCCATTTCCGCGAATTGTCTGGCATCGAAATGCTCGTCCGGATCGACCAAATCGATCATATGATGAGCAACGCACGACTGCTCCTCCGTGGTCGGCTTGGCGGTGCCGATATCCATGTATCTGTATAGTTGCATTGAGTCGGCACCGATAATCTCGCCGTTAAAAGTGCTGGCAAGATTAATTGCCGTAGAGGTTTTGCCCAAAGCCGTTGGTCCGCAGATTATTATGATTTTCGGCTTCACAATGTTAGAACACATGATTCAATTTACTTTTGCTTCCGGGTCCTTACTTCCGCCCGACGATTATTTAAGGACCTTTACGGTATTACAAATTTCGTATTAATAAAATTTAGGATACATTACAGTAGATTTGAGATCAAATTATTTTCAAAAAATATTTATATTTTTCATATTGACATTAACAAATTAATCATATAGAGATTTTTAAATTATAATGAAAAGAAGACGGTAGGTAAGTAAGAACAATTAAAATATAAAGGAGGTTTGTTAAATGGCAACAGTTGAGTTTATGGGAAAGGATTTTACCGTAGATGAAGATGGCTTTATCGATGCCTATGAAAATTTTTGCCCAGAGTGGGTTCAATGGGTAAAAACTCAAGAAGGAATTGAAGAATTGACGGATGAGCACCATAAAGTTGTAACAGTGCTTCAGGAATACTATGAGAAGAACGGAATTGCCCCCATGGTCCGTATCCTGTCAAAAGTTACCGGTTTCAAACTGAAACATATTTATGAGCTGTTTCCGTCAGGACCCGGCAAAGGAGCCTGTAAGATGGCTGGTCTTCCGAAACCGACCGGATGTGTCTAATCAAAAATACTATAATTAACTTTATCAGTTTTTAACAAAAAAGTCCTGCAATTAAAGCAGGACTTTTTTGTTTTGTGGAGGGGATGTATGATCTGTACAGTTAAATCAAGAACCCGTACAGAATTGATAGATATTACTTCAAAGATTCAGGATATGGTCATGTCCGCAGGTATCGGCCAGGGACTTTGCATGCTTTATGTGCCCCATACAACCGCAGCCATAACCATTAATGAAAGTGCTGATCCGAGCGTTAAAGATGATATTCTGATGATCCTAAACAAAATAATACCATGGGAGGCCGGATATCGCCATCTTGAAGGGAATTCACCGGCCCATATAAAATCGACAATTGTCGGACCTTCAGAGTTTATTGCCATAGATAATAACCGACTTGTACTCGGCACGTGGCAGGGGATATTTTTCTGTGAATTTGACGGCCCCCGAACCAGAAAGGTACAGGTTCGTATTATTAAGGAAAAGTTTCAGGAGTAGCCCATGCCGCCAATAGATGATATGGACAGGGCAATCCTTAACCTGATTCAATCCGACTTTCCCATAACCCCCCGACCTTATCTTGCAATTGCCGAACGTCTCGGTTTTTCAGAAAATGATGTTATAAAACGACTGGGACGGTTAAAAAAGAAGGGGATTATACGCCGGATAGGCGGGAATTTTGTTCCTGAAAAGCTAGGATTTGTCAGTACATTATGCGCGGCAAAGGTTCCGGAGGACAAAATCAAAAGCTTTGCCGTGGTAGGAAACCTCTATCCGGGAGTCACGCATAATTATCAGCGGGATAATAAATATAACGTCTGGTTTACCTTTATTGCACCCTCAATGAAGGAGATAGAGGAAAACCTTAAAAATATCTCCAAACAGACGGGAATTAAGGAAATTATCAACTTGCCGGCCACAAAGGTATTTAAGATAAAGGCGCATTTCGACCTTTAGATTTTCAGAATAATGACTTTGATGCCCATGTAAAAAGTCCTTTTTACATGGATTTAGGCCCCGGTTAAATAGATGCAAAAACGGATTTAACGGGGTAAAAATTTAGGGATTCAGGCATTGCGAATTATTTAAGCTTGTTGTCAGAATACTGAATTGGAGAATCCTGTAAATTTTGACTTTTTACGAATTCATCAACTTTAAAGACAAAAGAAAAACACACACATCTACAAAGGGAAATGAACATATTAACAACTTAATATGAAAATCTAAAGAAATGAAAGATGTCCGTATTGCAGTTATTGTCTCTAATTCACCGGTAAACAAGATCAGCAACAATCTCAACGGCATGGTCAAGTGGATCAAGTCGTCAAAAAATCAAGGTGCCGATATCATCTGTTTTCCTGAAATGAATATTTCCGGATACAGTAATCACCGGGATATTAATTTGGCTGCAGAACCGGTTCCCGGACCGGCAACTCGGAATCTTTTAAATTTGGCTAAAGGTGAGAAGATTGTCATCCTGGCAGGCATGATTGAAAGGGATGAAAAAGACCGGTTATTTGCGAGCCATCTGGTGGTAAAACCTGACGGGTTTGTAGGCGTCTACCGAAAGTTACATATCTCTCCGCCGGAACGCACCGTTTTAACACCCGGGGACAAAATCCCTCTGTTCAATGCAGAGGGTGTGAATTTTGGCATCCAGCTTTGTTACGATGCCCACTTCCCCGAGCTTTCCACCCGGATGGCCCTAAAAGGGGCTGATCTTATCTTCATCCCTCATGCGTCTCCGAGAGGAACTCCTGAAGAAAAATACCGATCATGGATGCGACATCTGCCTGCAAGGGCCTTTGATAACAGCCTGTTTATTATCGCATGTAACCAGACCGGTGAAAATGAAAAAGGACTCAGCTTTCCGGGTATTGCCGTAATCATCGGGCCATCCGGCGAAGTTATTCACAAGGATTTAAGCGGCAAAGAAGGTATGTTATTAGCAAACCTGAAGGCCGAAGACCTGAACCGGGTTCGAAGTCACAGGATGCGATACTTTATCCCAAACAGACGACCTGAGCTTTATAACATCCCATAGGGTCTAAATCATTACTCCGGGTTAGATGCGGGACGCTGGAGGAAAGTACAAACATCATGGATCCCCGAGCGTCCCGTAACGCTATCCGCACAGGCGGAGCTCTCGACCGGTAAGAGCCAAATTGCCGTCTGGTGTAAACTCTCCGATCATGCAGGTAATTCTTTTCATACCCCTGATCATTAGCGAACACCAGGCATCGAGTACGTCAAAATGACCGGTTTTACTTGTAATTATCTCAACAAGATCTGCCGGAATGTTTTGTTTTATTGCTTTTTTTCCTGAATCTGCATCCCAATTCGCCGGTTCTTTGCCAACAACATAAATAATTAGTCCTGATTTCATTTTTTTCACCTCCTTTCATAACGTTTTAAGCCCCGCCGAGGATGCGTAAACACGCCCAAATAAAAAAAGCCCTTCAATCCTTTTTAAAAGATTGAAGGGCTGCACCCAGCTTACTTGACCCTTTTTTATGTAACCATAACGCTCTGTAACACCGCAGAGATATGGTTATTACTAAGGCAGGTCTTCTGACTCCCGGTTCATCCTAATCTCTGCACCTTCCCATACGGTTAAAACCAAACAGTGGCATATCGCAGATTTCGTCGCCGGTCACAGCGGCGGGACCGCTCCCGATTTTCACGGAATTCCCTATTAAGCCGTTAAAGGCACCTTTTTTATTTTTAAAATATGTCAAAAGGTCTGTCAAGAGAAATAAAACTTATGTAAATTTTTACATAATAAAAAATCCCGCGGCACAAAAGTGCACACGGGATTTTTACTGCAAAATGCCAGTTGCGGTTATTTTTTGTCGTCGTCTTTTACCTCTTCGAAATCAGCATCCACAACATCCTCGTCGGATGCAGAAGGTCCCGGCTGCTCCGGTTCTGCTGCATCGGCTCCGGCCTGCTGCTGATCTGCCTGGGAAGCCTGCTGATACATGGCTTCGGCCAGTTTATGGGAAGCCTGCGTCAACTCTTCGCTCAGGCGTTTGATCTCTGCAATATCATCCCCTTCCATAGCTTTTTTAAGAGGTTCAATGGCAGCTTCAACTTTGCCCTTGGTTGCAGCATCGATCTTGTCACCAAGATCTTTTGTCGATTTTTCCGTTGAATAGATCAGCGCATCTGCCGAGTTTCGAGCCTCAACCAACTCCTTTTTCTTTTTATCCTCTTCAGCATGAAGATCGGCATCCTTTATCAATCTGTCGATTTCTTCTTTGGACAAACCGCTGGAAGCCGTTATTTGTATGGATTGCTCCTTACCTGTTGCAATATCTTTTGCAGAAACGTTCACAATTCCGTTGGCATCGATGTCAAATGTCACATCGATTTGCGGCACACCTCTTGGCGCGGGGGGTATCCCCACAAGTTCGAAGCGTCCCAGAGTCTTGTTACCGGTGGCCATCTCCCGCTCTCCCTGCATCACATGGATAGATACAGCCGGCTGGTTGTCGGCCGCTGTTGAAAAAGTCTGGCTCTTTTTAGTCGGGATGGTGGTATTCTTTTCAATCAGCCGTGTCATGACACCACCTAAGGTCTCTATGCCAAGGGAAAGGGGAGTAACATCGAGAAGAAGAACGTCCTTAACGTCTCCTTTCAACACACCTCCCTGAATGGCAGCGCCGATGGCAACAACTTCGTCCGGGTTAACCCCTTTATGGGGTTCCTTGCCAAAAAATTTCTTGACGCGTTCCTGAACCGCAGGCATGCGCGTCATACCGCCAACAAGAATTACTTCATTAATGTCATTGGTGGACAGTCCCGAATCCTTAATCGCAATTCGACAAGGTTTTTCAAGTTTGTCCAGCAGGTCACTGATAAGACCTTCAAGCTTGGCTCGGGTTATCTTTATGTTAAGATGCTTTGGACCGGCAGCGTCGGCTGTAATAAATGGAAGATTAACATCCGTTTCCATGGAAGTGGACAGTTCCATTTTTGCTTTTTCAGCAGCTTCTTTCAATCGCTGTAACGCCATTTTATCGTTTCTTATATCAATCCCCTGGTCTTTTTTGAACTCATCTGCCAGGTAATCGATAAGCCGAAGGTCGAAATCTTCACCGCCGAGATGGGTATCACCATTTGTCGCTTTTACCTCGAAAACCCCTTCGCCGATTTCAAGTATGGACACATCAAATGTGCCGCCACCCAGATCAAAAACAACAATTTTTTCTTCGCTTTTCTTATCGAGGCCATATGCAAGTGCTGCGGCAGTGGGCTCATTAATGATTCTTGACACATTAAGACCTGCGATTTTTCCGGCATCTTTGGTTGCCTGTCGCTGGCTGTCGTTAAAATAGGCAGGAACAGTTATAACCGCATCGGTAACTTTCTCTCCAAGATATTCCTCTGCCGTATTTTTGATATTAGCCAAAATAAAGGATGATATCTCAGCCGAACTATTTAACTTGCCCCGCATATTTATTCTGATATCGCCATTCTCTGCCTGTTCAATCTTATAAGGAAGTATTTTAATATCGTCCTGTACTTCTTTGGATGCATACTTACGACCGATAAGCCTTTTTACACCAAAAACCGTATTCTCAGGGTTTGTGATTGACTGTCGTTTTGCAATTTGACCGACCAATCTCTCATTGCTGTCTGAAACGGCCACAATAGAAGGTGTTGTACGCCCTCCCTCGGGGTTTGTAATAACTTTGGCCTCACTCCCCTCCATAACCGCCACACATGAATTTGTAGTGCCGAGATCGATTCCAATGATTTTACTCATTTGTTTTCCTCCTTACCTTATATATACTTTTTTTATTTTCTATTCTTCTTGAGCATGATTTTCCTGGTTTTCGGAGTCTGTTTTTTTTGATACAACAACCGTGGCAGGTCTGAGCAACCTGTCATGCATCATGTATCCTTTCTCAAGTTCGTTTAAAATAGTTTTTTCAGGATGGTCATCTGACTCTTCTTGCATAACAGCCTGGTGTAAAGCGGGATCAAAAGTTTTCCCAAGAGACTGAAACGGTTTCACGCCGAATTGCTCAAAAATCTTCAGTATTTCTTTGAGGGTCATGTTTACACCTTCCACCACCGAGCTATTTGAGCGATTGTCATTATTTGAAGATTCTATGGCACGGTCAAGATTATCGACCACGGGAAGCATGGCCTTTACAAAACTTTCATTGGCAAATTTCCTGAAGTCATTCATTTCGCGTGCAGCACGCTTCTTGTAGTTTTCAAACTCAGCGGAAACCCTCAAGAAACGATCATAGGACTCTTTTGACTCCTGTTCCATGGATTCAAGCTTTTCTTCCATGACTTTTAAAGGATCACCGGTATTTTCTTTGTCTTCTTTCCCCGAATCGATCTCTTCGGAAATTTTCTTTTGTTTACCGTTTTCTTCGACTTCGGTATTAATTTCGATTTTCTTTTTTTTTGCTCCCATCAGTCGAGACTTTCTCCTGATTTTTTTTAAAATATTTACACACCCGATTTTTCATAAAATACGGGCTAATACCACAACATTGCTCAAAAAATAAGACTGTCTGGGATATTGTCAAGGTAGAAAAAGGAATTTTAGATTTTGAGTTCCGGATTTAATGATTGAAATCTGTCGATTTTAAATATGAGGGCCGAGGATGGGTGCCAGGTGTGCAATTATTAATATTTATAAGCGGGAGAATTGGTTGTGCACCCTCTATCGAATCTTTTCTGAAATGAAATAAGCCAAAAGTTTGACCGGGATCGATCCACGACACAGACTGCATTACTTATCGCTGCTTCCTTCCGGACCTGACGAGGTTCGTAACCGTCTGTTGCGCGGCGGCCGATCAGATTGACTTATAGGCTCCCAGGTTAAAACCCTTTAGAGGGAATTCAGCCCCGCATGAAGCGGATTTCGGGAAAAGGGCACCGCTAGCTCCCCGCCTAGCACAACCATTAGTTTAAATATAATCGATTAAAAAAAAATTCAAGTTAAAAAAGAAATCGGTTTTCCTACCACAATATAGACTACAATTCAAATTAGCAGATCTATATTCTGTGTTTTTTATTGACATTCATCTATTCCTATCATAATCTTTTTTCAACTGTTTCAAAATTGATAAACTCGTAAAAAGTCCTAAAACCGTCATGCCGGACTTGATCCGGCATCCAGAACCCATTGAATTTACTGAATTCCGGCTTTCGCCGGAATGACAAAAAAAGGGTGTTTTTCGACTTTTTACGAAACCGTCAAAATTAAAAATTCGTAACATTTTAGCTTTTTGAAAATATTACCCCTTCAGGGAAAAGAAATGAAAGGTAAATTATGATACGAAAACTTCTAATCCTTTTATTATTATCCTCTTATTTCATAATGTTAGGCTGTGCCGCTTTTATCGCCGGAACAGGAGCAGGAGCAGGTGTATATACCTATGTAAACGGCGAATTGAAAACATCTTATCAAGCAACGTTTGATGAAACGAATCGGGTATGTACTGCAGTGCTAAAAAGTCTGGAAATGGAGATAACAGAAAAAACATCAGACAGTATTAAGGCAAAAATTAAAGCCAGACAAACCGACGGAACACCGATCACAATAAAAACTGTAATGAGAGCACCCGGGACTACCGAGGTTTCCGTCCGATCAGGCATCGTAGGAATATGGGATAAAAAAGTTTCCGAGCTTATTCATGCCAGCATTGCACAAAGGCTACAATAGTAAATTATTACGTGCTGTTGAACAGACCGTTACAACCTATGGAATGCTTAAACCGGGAGATTCGGTTGTTGTCGGTGTATCCGGCGGGCCTGATTCAGTAGCCCTTTTTCACGTACTTCTCACATTAGTATCCCGCTTTTCCCTCAGGCTTAAAGTTGCACATTTAAATCATTGTCTGCGCCAGAACAATTCCGATAAGGATGCTGAATTTGTTGCATCTCTTGCCGGCAGGTTTGACATACCTTGTTATATTCAAAAATCGGATGTCCGTAAATATCAGCTTGAACACAAGCTTTCCCTGGAAGAAGCGGCCAGACGCGTTCGACACACCTTTTTAAACAAAGTGGCAGAAAAAAACAGGTTTAATAAAATTGCACTCGGCCATCATTTTGATGATAATGCAGAACTTGTCTTAATGAATCTTTTTAGAGGAAGCGGCCCGCTGGGCATTTCAGGCATTCCTCCGGTAAGGGACGGAAAGATTATCCGTCCGTTGATACAATCAAATCGTTCCGAAATAATCGATTTTCTGGATAAAAATGGACTAAAATATATATCTGACACATCCAATAGGGACACAAGATTCCTTAGGAACAGGATACGTCACGATTTAATTCCGCTGTTAAAAACATCCTACAATCCCAAAATCAGTCAAAGCCTCAACCGGCTTGCCTCGATTATCAGATCTGAAGAAGAATGGATTGAAGATGTCATTCATCCTCTCTTCGAAAAAGCATCTGTGAGCATTCAGGACGGTCAGATTGCCCTATCTGTCTCAATCTTGAATGGAGTTCATGTAGCAGCACAAAGACGGATAATAAGAAAGGCGATTTCAAAAATAAAAGGGGACTTAAGGCGTATTAGCTTTACTCACATAGATTCCGCCATAGACCTTGTGGAATACGGGCCGACTTATGGAAATATCGATTTGCCCGATTGTATCAGGATCCAGCGAAAAGGAGACGTTCTTGTCTTTTCAAGAGAAAAAAACAGATTGCGTAATATGGATGTAAAATCCGGCCGGTCAGAACTGCTTGCTTTTGAATACATAATAGCAAAACCCGAACCCATATTTATAAAAGAATTCAGCGCTCATATAAAATTCACCGAAATGGGCATAGAAAATCTGCCCGACTTATGTGGCTCTGGACAAAATACCGGTTTTTTTGATAGGGATGCGTTAAGCTTCCCGCTGGTTTTGAGAAATTTTCGCCATGGTGACCGTTTTACGCCACTGGGTATGACCGGAACACAAAAAATAAAAAAATTTTTCATCGACAAAAAAGTCCCCAGAAAAGAACGCATAAAATGCCCCATATTGCTTTGTCGGGGAAAAATAATCTGGGTTGCCGGTTATAGAATAGATGAATCCGTAAAAGTGAAACCGTCAACCAAAAATGTACTTAAAGTTGAACTTTCTCTTGCCTAATTAACAATAATGATTAATATAATTTTATAAATAATCATTTTACAGGGGGTTGAGGCTTTTGAATCCTTTTTATAAAAATTTGGCTTTATGGATAGTCATCACGCTGATGATGATCATGCTTTATAATCTCTTCAATCAACAGCACTTGGCCGAGACAAATATCAGCTATACTGAATTTCTAGCCATGGTCGATAATGGGAGTATTTCCGATGTGGTCATCCAGGGGCAGGAACTCTTCCTCACGGACGTAAACCACAATCGTTTCAAGGTATATGCACCACAGGACGCGGATCTTATCAAGATCCTCCGACAAAAAGGGGTTACCATTAGCGCCAAACCGGAAACCGATTCTCCCTGGTATATGAATGTTCTGGTTTCATGGTTTCCGATGATTGTACTAATCGGCGTATGGATCTTTTTTATGCGTCAGATGCAGTCCGGAGGGGGCAAGGCCATGTCTTTTGGCAAAAGCCGGGCTCGCCTGCAATCTGACCAGATGAAAAAAGTCACCTTTGAAGACGTTGCCGGAATCGATGAAGCCAAAGAAGAACTTGGTGAAATAATAGATTTTCTCAGAGAACCGAAGAAATTTACGCGTCTTGGAGGAAGGATACCCAAAGGTGTTCTTCTCATGGGGTTACCCGGTACGGGCAAAACTCTTTTGGCTCGTGCTATTGCAGGTGAAGCCGATGTCCCGTTTTTCAATATCAGCGGATCGGATTTTGTGGAAATGTTTGTCGGCGTTGGAGCGTCACGGGTTAGAGATTTGTTTGTTCAGGGTAAAAAGAATGCGCCCTGCATTATCTTTATTGATGAAATTGATGCTGTTGGAAGGCACAGGGGAGCGGGATTAGGTGGAGGACACGACGAAAGAGAACAGACATTAAACCAACTCCTGGTTGAAATGGACGGTTTTGAGTCAAACGAAGGGGTTATCCTTATTTCCGCTACAAACCGGCCTGATGTGCTCGACCCGGCCCTTTTGCGACCCGGACGTTTTGATCGCCAGGTGGTAGTTCCCCTTCCGGATATTTTAGGCCGTGAACAGATTCTTAAGGTTCATATGAAAAAAACGCCAGCAGCACCCGATGTAAACCTTGTCACACTGTCAAAAGGCACGCCCGGTTTTTCCGGTGCAGACTTGGAAAACCTTGTGAACGAAGCGGCGTTGCTTGGTGCTAAAAGAGATAAAGAAAAAATTGACATGGTTGACCTGGAAGATGCCAAGGACAAGGTCTATATGGGATTGGAACGTAAATCAAAAGTCATCAGGGAAGAAGACAGAAAGACCACGGCATATCACGAAGGAGGACACGCCCTTGTGGCCCGCTTACTTCCCAATACGGATGCCGTCAACAAGATAACCATTATTCCACGGGGACATGCCGCCGGTATTACTTGGTTTTTGCCCGAAGAGGGTGATTTCAAATATAAAGATCAGCTTGAAAGCGAATTGTCGGTTGCGTTCGGCGGACGAGTGGCAGAAGAAATTGTTTTTAATCGTATCAGTACCGGTGCCGCCAACGATATCAAACAGGCAACCGATGTTGCCCAGAAGATGATACGAAGCTGGGGTATGAGTGAAGAGTTGGGTCCGCTTTCTTTTGCCAAAGATGAGGAGCATATTTTCCTGGGGCGAGAAATTGCGCAGCACAGGGATTATTCTGAAGAAACGGCACGGAAAATTGACCAAGAAATAAATAATCTTATCGAAAAAGCTTACAATCGTGCAAAGAAAACCTTGAATGAAAATTTAGATATTCTTCATGCTCTGGCGGATCGTCTGCTTGAAAAAGAGACGGTTCTGGGAAGGGAGCTTGATGATCTCATACTTTCCATGAGACCCGGATTTGAGTTTCCGTCAAAGACGTCTGTCGGCAAAAAAACTGATAAAAACGCTCCGGCCGAAAATGAAGAAAATACAGAAGAAATCAAAACCGAAAGCGAGCAGCCCTCATCTTAGTTCCTTAAAATCGAATTTTGTGCATTTAATGGCAAAATATTTTTACCGGTACAATTTCTCTATCTTAAAATAATTGAAGATTTTCGATTGAAGATTGAATATCGATAGAATTTCCGATACGTTTCACCTAACAAACACGTATGAAAACTTATAACCTTGCATGGGGCAAACACAGGCTGGTTCTGGGTAAGCGTACCTGTATTATGGGTATCGTGAATGTTACGCCGGATTCATTTTCAGATGGCGGGGAATTTTTCACCCGAGATGACGCCGTGGCTCAAGGCCAAAAACTTTTTGAAGACGGGGCTGACATACTTGATATCGGCGGAGAATCTACACGCCCTTTTTCTGATGCGGTATCTGCCGAAGAGGAAATCCGGCGGGTTATACCTGTGATTGAAAACCTTGCCGGGCGTATTTCAATTCCCATTTCCATAGATACAACTAAGGCCGGTGTTGCCAGAAGGGCTATTCAAGCCGGTGCCTCCATTATCAACGATGTTTCAGCATTGCGTCTGGATCACGGCATTGCAGATGTTGCAGCAGAATACGACGTTCCGGTAATTTTGATGCATATGCTTGGAACCTCAAAAACCATGCAGACCAATCCTGTTTATGATGATCTTATAAAAGAAATCAAAGAATTTCTTAAAAACGCCGTTGATTATGCTGAAAGTAAAGGAATTCCAAAATCAAAAATCATCATCGATCCTGGAATCGGTTTCGGGAAAACTGTTGAACATAATCTTTTATTAATTAAACACCTGCATGAATTTAAAACACTGGATGTTCCTATTCTTATCGGACCTTCCAGAAAAGCCTTTATACGAAACATCCTTAAAGATAAAATCGTTAAAGATATTAACCCCGACCTGCCTCTGGTGGAAACCGGCACTCAGGCTTCAGTTGCCGCTGCAGTTTTGAACGGCGCCCACATGGTCAGAGTCCACAATGTCGCCAATACACGTGCAACCCTAAAAATCATTGATGCCATTAATAATGTGCAAAACAGCTAATGGTAAAACCGTTTAGAAGCTTTTTGAAAATAGTGTCGCTTCAGGTATGAATACCCATAGTCGTTTATCTATGATATACTTACGGAATTTAAAACGGTATATTTTGTGTTTTTTGCTTGGGGTTTGTTTGTTTCTACCAGGATCCTGCTCATCATTACAAGAAACCGTTATTCTTATTCCGGTTGATATTGGCCAAATCCCTGCAGGATTGACAATGACCGGTCCGTCGTTAAAAGGGATAGAGGTTCATGTCCGCGGTCCGAAATCGGCAGTTAGAAACCTTTCTGACCTGAAAATACGATATGTGCTCGACCTATCCGGAGTACATGTCGGGATTAACTCTATTCCGATAAAAAAGGACCGTATCATCCTTCCCAAGGGGATATCCATCATAAGAATAAACCCAACGTTTTTGGCCGTAACCATCGAGAATAAAATTAAAAAGGAGCTTCCGGTTAAAATTTCATTTTCCGGAAAACCGGCTACAGGATTTATAGTTGCAGGTGCAGTTGCCAAACCGTTATCGGTTATTATGCAAGGACCTGAAAATATCCTTGGACCCATGGATAAGGTACTGACAAAACCGATTGAGATCAAAGGGCTGTCAGAATCTTTTAAAAAAGAAGTAGCTCTGGACCTTGTCGAAGATCTTGAGATCATTTCTCCTTCGGAGATTATTTTTGCTGAAATATTGATAGAAGAAAAAATTGTTACCAAAAAGTTTTTTGATATTCAGGTTGAGGGTAAAAACAGTCCGTTCAGTTACAGCATTACACCACCGGCTTTAAATATTGAAGTTAAAGGACCTGTTAATATTATTGAAAAGCTTCATACGGAAAAATGGATTACAGTTTATGTTGATCTCAAAGGATTAACCCCCGGGACTTATGTTAAAAGGGCAACTATAACCTTACCTGTTAAAACCACTCTTATTGGCGTAAAACCCGAAATGTTCACAGTAAAGATCAGTAACGAAAAAATATAGCAAAGAAAAGGAATCTTTATTCATGCTTCTTGTTATCGATATTGGAAATACCAACACGGTAATCGGTATTTACGACGGAAGGCGTCTTGTTAAGGACTGGCGGATACGCACGGAAAGACATACAACAGAAGATGAGTTTAACATCCTTGCCTCCAATCTTTTTTCAGAAAGCAATGTCAATTCCAACAAAATCAGCAAAACTATTATCTCCTGCGTTGTTCCACCCATGGTAACCATTCTCGATTCTTTCTGTCGCAAATACCTGGGGCACGCGCCTCACTGGATCGATGCCATGTCAGCTTCAACCCTGCCGATACGTTACAAAAATCCATCAGAAGTAGGGGCAGACAGGATAGTTAACGCGGTTGCGGCATTTCACAAGTACCAAACCAGTCTTATTGTTATAGATTTCGGGACAGCCACAACCTTTGATGCTATTTCAGAAAAGGGGGAATATCTCGGTGGCGCAATCAGCCCCGGGATCATGATTGCTTCTGAAGCCCTGTTCATGAAAGCATCCAAACTTCCCAGGGTCGAAATCTTTGTTCCACCTGAAAGCGTAATCGGCAAAGATACCGCAAGCAGTATTAAGGCGGGAATTATTTTCGGATATGCAGGACTTGTTGATGGAATGGTTCGGCGAATGAAAATCGAAATGCACACAAACCCCCGGGTAATCGCAACAGGAGGTCTGGCAGAACTTATGTATCAAGTATCAGAAACCATTGAGGTTGTTGAACCGGACTTGACTCTGGAAGGATTACGGATCATCAGCAATAGTTTGTAAATACCCTGTAAAGCCTTCTATGCTGTTTTTCAGAAATCCTCTCTCTCTCTCTCTTACCGCCTCGTCCATATGAAAAAACCCTTTAAGAAAAGGATCTTGTTTTAAAAGCTTTTGCAAAGATCCTTTAAGGAAATCTTCGTCCCCGGCTTCACTGAAATGAACCATCTGATCTTCGACAATATTTTTCCAGAACAAAAGCTGCTCACGGTGGATTTTCAACATGTCCAACGCATTTTTGTTCATGCCGAAATGTCCGTAGCATATAATTGAGGGTTTTCTGGCAATCAGAGCATCGATGCTCTTTATTGAGGTCTCCAGAAAAAAGCGGGGCGGTGTAGCAGGTCTAAGATAAAAGTCGTCACCGGATATATCGAGATAAACCCCCCCGGCCTCTCCTGCAAAAAGGTATGGACCCAAAAGGTAGCTGACATGATGAGGGGCATGTCCGGGCGTCAGGATCGGCGTAACGTTATCTTCTTGAAATCGGGCGGCATTGTAAAGCAATTTCCGGGGAACCGGCCGGAACGGTCCATAGGCTTGTGCCGTTTGACCGAGGGTTTTGAGGCTCCCTTCCCATAGACGTGACGGATCTACAAGGTGCTGGATACCTTTTTCGTGACAGATAATGGGAACGTCGGGAAAAGACTCGGCCAGATCTCCTGCGCCTCCGGCATGATCGATATGGATGTGGGTCAATAGAACTGCGTCAAGATGCTCTATTCCCAGGCTTTCTAAAGATTTTACAAGCACAGGAACGGTGGCGGCAGGTCCTACATCCACTAAAAAGGTTTTTTTGCCTTTGTAGATCCAGGACCCTATGAACGATGTAAATCCGGGCAGATCCTGGTCAAGGGGAATAAGATAAAGTTCAGGCGTAATTTCAATTAATTTCATTTTATAAAAACTTCTATTCAGAGCCTGCCGGTCTTGAGAAGAGACTCCTTAAAAACACGATAGAAGGTTTTATTGTCGGCAAGACCTCGTCTCAGGATTTTTTCAATTTGATTGATGTTTTTCAGGTTAATGATGAGGTTAACGCTTTTGTTAAAGGCCGTCATATTGTCCATGGTGCGAAAACGGTTGGTTATAAGAGCCAGGAAGATGTTCCGCCGGATGGACATATTGAGACGATTCAGGTAGTTGAGAACACTGTTCATATCAGGATCCCTGGTGCCGAACCGCTCGTTAAGCACCACCATGTCAAAGACATGGAATCGCATCTGCTTTAGAGTATCTTTATATGTCTGCGGCGCCGTGGTATGATATCCCATGTTATACAGGGCCGTTATGATTTTTGACCGGATAGCCGGGTCCGGTTCACACAAAAGGGCCGTCTCCACACCTTCTTCAACAAAATCAAAAGGTTTTTCCGAGGCGTCGTAAGCGCTGGAATCGACTTCTTCAATGATAGTTTTATTTTGTACAGGTTTTGGTTTGGCGGAAAGGGCCGGAGTCTCCTTGGTTGACAAAGGAACATCAAAACGGGTATCTACGGAAACTTTGTTGCTGCACTTGGGGCAGATTACAGAGAATGCCTGTCCCTTGGGAACCTTTTGGTCCGGAATTTGAAACTTACTCCGGCATTTTTCGCATACCACGTTCATGAGTCTTTCCTTCTTTGGAGTTCCATGGGCAAAATCCAGAACGTCTGGCCACGGTTATATCGTCTTACTGTAATCGTGATCCACCTTAAGCTCCTTAATATCCGTGGTAGCTTCTCCGCGTGAACTTTTGATGGCGTCGATTCCGCGGCCTATTACGCCTTTGCGGGAAGCATATGCCATAGCAGTCTCCTCGGTAATCAGGCCCTTTTCGTATAACTCAATAATGGAATCGTCAAAGGTCATCATACCGAAAGCTTTCCCGTCATGGATAACATCGTAAAAAGTTTTTTCCTCAGATTCTCCATGAAGTATCATTTCCTTGACCCGCAGGTTGGTGCCCATGATTTCAAAGGCCGCTATCCGCCCTCCTCCCACCTTGGGGAGAAGTCTTTGACATACGATCCAGCGAATCGCGTCGGCAAGCCGAGTACGAATCTGATTTTCTTCATCAACAGGGAACATGCCGACGATACGATTCATTGTCTGTCCGGCATCAACGGTGTGAAGGGTGCTTAAAACCAGGTGCCCGGTCTCTGCCGCACTCATGCCGATTTCCATGGTTTCCCTGTCGCGCATCTCTCCAACCAGAATTACCTTGGGAGCCTGGCGCAGGGCTGCTCTGAGGCCATGTGCAAATGAATCAAAATCTTCTCCCATCTCACGCTGGTTGAAAGTAGCCATTTTGTGTGGATGGTCATACTCCACGGGATCTTCAAGAGTCACCACGTGGACCGATCTGACGTCATTAATCTCGTTAAGCACTGCGGCCAGGGAGGTTGTTTTTCCGGTGCCGGTAGCTCCGGTAACCAGGATCAAACCGTTCTTTTCCCGAGCCATTTTGAGAAAGGACTCAGGAATGCCCAGTTCCTGACATGTGGGAATTTTGGTTGCAAGTTTTCTCAAGACAATGGAATAGTTGCCCCGCTGGGAAAAGACGTTGACTCTAAAGCGAGCCTTGCCGGGAAGCTCGTAGGATGAATCGCACGATCCCTCAAGCAGGAGATTTTCCGTGAGGCGCCGGTTCTGATTTAAAAGGTTTAACGCAAAGATTTCAGCCTGAAACGGAGTGATCTCGTCAAAAGGTGGATTCATGTCCACTACGGCGAGCTCTCCGGCTGTCTCAACCTGAAACGGTTTCCCCACGGTAATATTAAGATCGGAGACATTATCGTATGCATCGAGCATCCTTGACAGAATATGATCAATTTCCTGTTTCTTCAAAACAGAACCTCATAAAATTGTTATGCTTCTGTGAAATCAGTAGGAGGATTTTTCAAAAAAGACCTGAACTTTCCCTTATCATTTGACTTGGCATAGGCGTCATCAGCACTTATCCATCCATTGTTTAGCATATGCATAATGGCATCATCTAAAAGTTGCATACCGTATTTTTTTCCGGTCTGGATCATTGAGGCAATCTGGTGGGTTTTTCCTTCCCTGACGAGATTCCGGACCGCCGGAGTTGCAATCAATATTTCGAGGGCGGGGCTACGCCCTTTTTTATCCACTCTTTTAAACAGGACTTGTGCTATAATGGCTCGGAGTCCGTCAGACAGTGTCGAACGGATCTGGTTCTGTTGATCCGCAGGGAAAACTTCGACGATACGATCTACGGTTTTTGCTGCACTCGATGTGTGAAGTGTGCTAAAAACAAGATGGCCGGTGGATGCGGCTTCTATGGCAAGCGATATGGTCTCAAGGTCTCTCATTTCACCGACAAGAATAATATCCGGATCTTCTCGCAGGGCGCCCCTTAATGCTGCGCTGAACGACTTAGTATGGAGACCCACCTCACGGTGGTTAATAATACAGCTCTTGCTTTGGTGGACAAATTCAATGGGGTCTTCGATGGTGATGATATGATCCTTGCGGGTACGGTTTGCCACATCAATTATTGAGGCCAGGGTGGTCGATTTGCCGCTTCCCGTAGGTCCTGTTACCAGAACCAGCCCCCTTGGGAGTGAGGCCAGCTTGGATATCACTGAAGGGAGCCCCAGTTGTTCGGCAGTCATTATTTGCTCAGGAATTTGTCTGAAAACCGCCGCCACACCATATTTTTGCATAAAGAAATTTGACCGGTACCTGGCAATACCGACTACGTCATAGCCGAAATCAATATCTCCTGTTTCCTCAAACTCCTTTACCTTATGCTCGGGCGCAATTTCATAGAGCATGGCTTTCAGTTCATCATTGTCCAGGGACTTATATTTGACCCTTTCCATTTCGCCCCGTATCCTTAGCGCAGGCGCCTGTCCCGCCACCAGATGAAGATCTGAAGCACCCTGTTCATGCATTAATTTAAAAAACGCATCTATTTTTGCCATGTTATATTCCCAACCTATTTAGATCGCATGCAACCGTTTAATTCTTCGAAACAAATCGATTTTAAACAAGGTTAAGGGGTAACGGTTTCAAAAAACTTAGGTATTACGATTGTTTAAACAATTTCAACTTGGCATCTTCCTCCTCCCGGATTCCGGCCTCCTCCTTCCCTATTTCAAGGAGTTTGGTATGGCTTTCAATAATTGAGCGGATCTGGACCTCTATCTGCATGCGTTGCCGTTTTAGTTCTGTAATATCTTCATGAAGTTGAGCAAGCCTGCTCTGGGCTCTGCTAAGAATTTTTTCCGCATTCACTTCGGCATCCGCAATAACTAATTCGGCCGATTTGCGGGCATTTTGCTTCATCTGATCCAACACTTTCTGAGAATTGATCATTACCCGCTTAAAAGTCTCTTCACGTCCTTTGTATCCCTGGCTTTCAATTTTAAGCCTGTTAATTTCGTCACGCAAATTTTTGTTTTCTCTTTGAAACGATTCGAAGGCATCTGCCATCTGTTCAAGAAATGTATCCACTTCACGGACGTCGAAGCCTCTAAACCTGGTTTTAAACTGCTGCTGCTGAATATCAAGGGATGTAATTGTCATGATGTATCGCCTTTCTTTATGGGTTACATAAAATTTGCCGACAATCTAAAAAGGCTGTTTACAACAAAGTTTTGCAGAAATATAATGCCTAAAATAACAATAATTGGAGAAAAGTCTATACCGCCAAAATCAAAAGGTAATTTTGCACGGATGCGATACAGCACCGGTTCGGTAACATTGTGAATAAAACGAACGATCGGATTGTAAGGGTCTGGATTCACCCAGGAAAGTATTGCCCGCGCTATAACAATCCACATGTAAAAGTGTAGAGCATAGTGAAGAACCACTGCAATAGCCTTTAATAAATTGCCAATGATAAACATATAAACAATGAGCTTTCGATTTTTGTGTTAATTTTTTAATCAATCGATTTTCTATTCAGAAAATTAATTATATATTGATGATAAGTCAAGATATTTCAGGCAAAATCATTGACATAGTAAACATTCAAACGATAAAAGTACATTTTATTGATGATTTAGCCGTTCAAATCCGTCCGGTTTTTAAGCAATTTATATGCAAAAAAACCTAATTATATCATTAAACATTATTAAGGGGGAATAAAATTCATGTTAAAAAACAAAAAAATTGCCATAATCGGAACAGGAAATATGGGGGAAGCCCTTTTAAGCGGGCTCATTTCTTCGGGATCATCCGATCCCAAAAATATTATTTGCACGGATGTTCGTGAAAATAAACTAAAATCCATCCAGGAAAAATACGGTGTCCATACCACAGCAGATAACGTCAAAGCGGTAGAAGCTTCAGAGATTATTATTTATGCGGTCAAACCTCAGATCATTGCGTCAGTATTGAAGGAGACAGCGTCCTGCCTGGACATGTCAAAGCTCATCATCTCTATTGCCGCCGGTGTTCCTCTGGTTGCGATAGAGTCGTGTCTGAATAAAGAATTGCGTCTTATTCGAGTTATGCCCAACATCGCAGCTTTTGTTAAGGAGAGTGCTTCGGTGATTGCCGCCGGAGGAAAAGCCACCCAAGAAGACATCAAACTGTCTCTGGCTATTTTCGACTCCATGGGGAAAAGCATCTTTCTTAAAGAAAATATTCTTATGGATGCAATTACCGGCTTAAGCGGCAGCGGGCCTGCCTATATCTTTTTAATTGTCGATGCCATGGCTGATGCCGGAGTAAAAGTGGGTCTATCAAGGGAAGATGCACTTTTTCTTTCATCTCAAACGGTTTTGGGCGCAGCAAAATTGTTGATTGAAACAAAAGAACATCCCGGCAGGTTAAAGGACATGGTTACCTCTCCGGGTGGAACAGCTATCGCCGGCATTCATACTCTGGAAAAAGGCGGACTTCGAACCACCCTTATGAATGCCGTTGAGGCAGCTACAAAACGATCCCAAGAGCTGGGTGAAATTATGATTAAAAATTTTTCAAATGAACAGTAGATTGTCATAGCATAAGGGGTTGATATAATGGCAGAATATAAAATGGAATCGCTCAAGACATTCAATTATGACAGGCCGGTTATTGAAAAGGGTTATGCAAACCAGACCCTTTGTATAGACATTTCTGATGGTGTCATTTCCATTAAGCCGGTTACTGAGAAAATGAAAAACGTCTTTATCGGCGGCAAAGGTTTTGATCTCTGGCTTCTATGGAATGCTGTCAACAGCACAACAAAGTGGAATGATCCTGAAAACGCAATATGTATCGCGTCCGGTCCTATGGGCGGGACACCCGTATATCCCGGTTCCGGCAAAAGTATTGTCACCACCATTTCTCCGTTAACAGGGTCCGTGATAGACTCTAATGTGGGAGGTTATTTTGGTCCTTATCTTAAGTTTTCCGGATTTGATGCTCTGGAAGTTACGGGAAAAACCTCAAAAGATGTTGTAATTTTTATTGATGGCATTGATGAGAAGGTTCAGATCTTCAAGGCGTCGGGATTACCGGATGATTCCTATACTCTTTCTGCAATATTAACAGAACGTTTCGCCAAAGGGAAACCGCGTAATATTTCTGTAGTTTCCACAGGGCCGGGTGCCAAAAACACACGGATGGGATGCCTGAACTTTACCTGGTATGATCTCAAACGAAAGCGTGCCAGATATAAACAGGCGGGACGCGGGGGTATCGGCGGTGTCTTTGCTGATAAAGGTATCAAAGCCATTGTGGCACGCTGGGACACGGTCACAAGCAAGACAAACAATCCTGCAAATGCGAATACATTAAAAGAAGTTGGGAGAAAGCACTCCAGGGAAGTTGTGGAACTTGATCCCAAACAAAACCAAATGGCACAAATCGGAACCACCCACCTTGTTCCGATTATGAATGATTTTGATCTGCTGCCGACCCATAATTTCCAATACGGGCAGCATTCAGAGGCAGACAATATTGGCCAGGAGGTTTTCAGACGCATATTTGATCCCGGCTATGACGGGTGTTGGATTGGATGTACACTTGCCTGCTCCCATGGTGTCAAAGACTTTGTTCCTCTCACGGGTCCATACAAAGGGATCAAAGTTTTTGTAGATGGGCCCGAATATGAAACCATCGCCGGCTGTGGTTCAAATCTGGGTATTTTTGACCCGCATACGATTATTGAAATGAATTTTTACTGTGACACCTATGGCCTCGACACCATTTCAGTAGGCACCTCCACGGCCTTTGCCATGGAGTGCTTTGAGATGGGCTTGATAAACGAAACCCATACCCACGGGATGAACCTTTCATTCGGCAATCGGTCGGCCGCACTCGAGGTTGTTCATCAAATGGCCCGAGGAGAGGGTTTTGGACAGATTATAGGCAGGGGAGTTCGTGAAATGAAAACAATTTTTTCCAGAGACTATGGTGCCGACCCCGATCTTATGCAGGATATCGGCATGGAGGCAAAGGGCCTGGAATTTTCCGAGTATATGACCAAAGAATCACTTGCCCAGCAGGGGGGATACGGTCTTGCGCTGAAAGGCCCGCAGCATGACGAGGCATGGTTGATCTTTCTTGATATGGTGCATAATTTTATGCCGACTTTTGAGCAGAAAGCGGAGGCGCTGCACTGGTTTCCCATGTTCCGAACATGGTTTGGTTTATGCGGACTGTGCAAGCTCCCTTGGAATGATGTTGTACCCGAGGATAATAAGGACACCCAGGAGCCCGCAAAGGTTATGAAACACGTCGAGTGGTATGCAGATTATTACACTTCAGTTACCGGGAGGCAGACAACCGCTGACGGCCTTATCCGAATGAGTGAGGCGGTTTATAATTTCCAGCGTATTTTCAACCTTAAAATGGGTTTTGGGCAACGGGAGCATGATAATATTCCCTATCGCGCGGTGGGTCCGGTAAAAACCGTTGAGTACGAATCCCGGGCCGAGCGTTACGACAAGCAGCTGGTTGAAAAGCATAACGTCGATATCACCGGAAAGACTACGGAAGAAAAAATAGCGCTGTTGCGTGAGTTTCGCGAAAAGCTTTATGAAAAACTAAAAGATGCGGTATATAAACGCCGAGGATGGACCAACAACGGAATCCCGACGGTGGAAACCGTGAAGCGGCTGGGTATCGATTTTCCCGAGGTTCTGGAATTGCTCAGGGCCCACGGTGTTGAATCATGATCAAGGTAAATGGGAAAAAACATTCCTGGTACGAAGGAATGACAATTAAAGATCTTCTCAAGGATGTTAACAATTCCCATCTTTATGCGGTGGTACGTATCAATGAGAAACACATCTCCAGACCTTATTTTGAAAAAACCCTGGTTCCTGATAACTCAGAAGTGTTTTTGATACCCATGATTGCAGGAGGGTAACCAAGGAAAAACATGTTTACTGAGGCAGTATCATTTCCTGCAGCCTTTCTTGCGGGATTTCTCTCTTTCTTATCACCGTGTGTGCTACCGCTCATACCCGCATACTTTACTTTTATTACGGGTTTTTCCCTGGAAGAATTGACCGAAAACCGTAATTCGGAAATAAGAAAAAAAGTCTTTCTTTCAACCGTTTCATTTGTTTCCGGGTTCTCCCTGATCTTTATCCTGATGGGTGCTTCGGCCTCTTATCTTGGAAGCTTAATGTTCAACTATCGAGGATTAATAAGGATTATCGGCGGTATTTTGATTATCCTTATGGGTGTCCATTTAACCGGTATCATCCGTATCCCCGGTCTGGATGTTGAAAAACGGATTCATATGGAAAAAAAGCCCTTGCATTTTTTAGGAATCGTTATTATCGGTATGGCGTTTGGAGCCGGATGGAGTCCTTGTATCGGGCCTCTGCTGGGATCGATTCTTATCATTGCCGGCAGTCAGGAAACGGTCTGGCAAGGGATTGTGCTTCTTGCCATCTATTCCTCCGGGCTGGCACTACCTTTTATTATCATGTCCGTTTTTATCCATCTCCTGCTGATCGTTATTAAAAAGGCTTCCCGTGTCTTACAATACGTCAACGCGGCTGCGGGTATTCTGCTGATTATTGTGGGGCTGATTCTTGTGACGAATAAGCTGTATGTGTTAATCGGCTGAAGCGAATTGTCATGAAGAACTTTAGACCTTTGAAAAACGCCCCCTTTTGCCCAATTCCGGCGTCAGGCTCAAATTTTAATCCTCAAAATACTCAATGTATTCCTGTGGTTAAAATTTTCGCCTTCCTTGGCCTTGAACAAAATTGAACATTTTTGAAAGGTCTAAAATTATCTATTTTGAAAACCGGCGGGAATATCTTCTGATCAGGCGGATTGTTGTGGAAATAATAACACCTCCGCTCATTACCACAAGAAGAACAGGCACCCAAACATGCTCATGATACGCTATGTTTTCGCGTGCAGCCGAAATACCTGCAAAACCAAATAAGACCACAGTGAACATGAAAAAAATTGCAATATAACATGCCGCTTCAGAGTCATACCAGGGAACGATTACCTTTCTAAATAGCGGATTTTGATCGATACGCATGATTGTACGAGTCAGGTATTATTACCCGCATTTGGTAAAGCCGCAGAAATGGCACATCATACAGCCCTCTTCAAAGCTGACGGTATTCCCGCATTCCGGGCAGATTTCTCCAAGGAGGCTGTTACCATATCCGTGCTTTTTATAAGATCCGTCTTTCAAGTATCTTTTCTCAAGGACCCTACCAATCGCATCCGGTATTGACAAAACCAGGCCCCCTTCTTGAAAAACAGGATGCTCGCCGCCGATACCCTTTATTTGTTCTACAACTTTTTCTACGCGCACCCCGGATCTGAAGGCCAGCGAAACCAGCCTGCCTATGGCTTCGGTTTTTGCTGTGGTGGACCGCCCGGATTTGCCGATTGTGGCAAACACCTCAAAAGGATGTCCGTCCAATTCGGTTACAGTGACATAAAGTTGGCCATATCCTGTATTTATCTTGGAAGTGAACCCTTCAAGTGTTTCCGGACGTTCTTTGACTGTGGCAATAGAAGTGTCAACAAGTTTGTCCTTTGCAGCAATCGAAAGCACCTGATTTTCCTTGCTCCCGTCCCTGTATATAGTAACTCCTTTGCAATCCAGCTCGGAAGCCAAATTATAGATCTTTAATACATCGTCCACTGTGGCATCACGGGGCAGGTTGACAGTTTTAGAAACCGCGTTGTCAGTGTGCTTCTGAAATGCGGCTTGCATACGGATGTGCCATTCGGGGGATATATCATGTGCCGTTACAAAGACTTTGCGAACATCCTCCGGAATTTCTTCTATATGCTGAATACCCCCTTCAAGGGCAATGGTATCCATCAACTCGGAACTATAGAAACCTCTCTCTTTAGCCACGTGTTCAAAGTATGGGTTTACCTCTAATAATTTGTCATTATCCATAACGTTTCTAACAAAACTCAAGGCAAAAAGCGGTTCCACGCCGCTTGAGCAGTTCGCAATTATACTCAATGTGCCGGTCGGTGCAATGGTGGTCGTGGAGGCATTTCGATAGGTACATCCTTTTTGGTTTTTAAAAATGCTCTTATCAAAATTTTCAAAAATCCCTCTTTTTTCAGCCAGACATTTTGAGGCTTCGTGGGATTCTTTTTGAATGAAACCCATCACTTGTTCGGCTAATTCAAGGGCCCTTTCCGAGTTATAAGGAATTTTCAACTGATAAAGCAAATCTGCAAAACCCATGACCCCTAAACCAATTTTACGATTACCTTTAACCATTTCGTCGATTTCAGCAAGGGGGTATTTGGACATATCAATAGTATTGTCCAAAAAGCGGACACTCCAAAATACGATATCTTTTAAGCCCTTGTAGTCGACGGCCGGTTCTCCGTCAGTATACGTAACAAACCTGGCCAGATTGATGGAGCCCAAATTGCATGCTTCCATTGGAAGCAACGGTTGTTCTCCACAAGGATTGGTGCTCTCTATTTCTCCCAATGCAGGGGTCGGATTATCCTTGTTAAGTCTGTCTAAAAAAATGACGCCGGGATCTCCGTTTTTCCAGGCCTGTTCCACCAGAGCCTGGTAAACTTCTGCGGCATTCAGCTCTCCGACCTTTTTCTTTTCACGAGGGTCTATCAGGTCGTAGTTGTTTTGTTTTGCAACCGCTTTCATGAACACATCCGTGACACCGACCGAAATATTGAAGTTATTCAGTTCATTATTATTTTTCTTACTGTAAATAAAACCCATGACATCCGGGTGATCTACCCTTAAAATGGCCATGTTGGCCCCCCGGCGAGTTCCTCCCTGTTTGACCTGCTCTGTTGCCGTATTAAAGATTTTCATAAACGAAACCGGTCCGGAGGCAATTCCGCCGGTTGTTCCCACCCTGCTGTTTTTTGGTCGCAGACGTGAAAAGGAAAAACCGGTTCCGCCGCCCGACTTATGGATCATAGCGGCATTTTTTAAAGAATCAAAAATCCCATCCATACTGTCCTCAATGGGAAGAACAAAGCAGGCTGCCAGTTGACCCAGTCTGCGTCCCGCATTCATCAGTGTCGGTGAATTTGGCAAAAATTTAAGCTCCGTCATCATATTGTAAAAAATGTTTTCCATTTTTTTCACATCGGTGTCGCTGCCATAGTTTTTCTCAGCCTTTGCGATGTGCCGGGCAACCCTTTTGAACATTCTTTCCGAAGTCTCGGTTACCCTGCCCTTGTTGTCCTTTTTAAGATATCTTCTTTTCAATACATTTTTTGCATTTTCTGAAAGTTTCAGACCATTTTTTATAAACATGGACTTATCCAACCGAATCGGCGAGATATTTTTGAGTCCGTATTCCAGCAATTTGGTCTGAATAATTTTATCTATGACTGGCATGGTAATGGTATGATTTTTCATGCCGTCGATTTCTTCTCGCAGAAATCGGCTGATATCCATGGCCTGGTCGGCTTCAATGGGGTTTTCTTTTGTAAGGCTGTCTGAAAACAGATGATCATCCCACTTGTAGATCGTCAAATCGAAATTTCCCTGTTCCGTAATTAATATTTTACCTTTTGAACCCATCGCCCTTCTCCTGTATGGTTGTTATTAGAATCTTATGGAATTTATCTTGATCAATACCATTTGTATAAAAATATGGAAACAAATTGTTTTGCCGGAAGTAAAGAAGTTCGGCCCAGAGGATCCGCACTCAGTATCAAAAATAAAAACAAACCTACCAGAATGAACGACCTTCTGTAAGTAGTGCCTGAACGAAAACTGTCTTTTCCGCCAATATCTGCGTCAGACTCAAATTTTAATCCTCGAAATACTACCAGTATTACTGTGGTTAAAATTTTCGTCTTCCTTGATCTTAACGAAAAATCCTAGTTTTCGTTCGGGCAC